>JAGVLR010000257.1 GCA_020054175.1 Candidatus Dadabacteria bacterium | reverse complement strand
GCGGGCGTCACCGGCTACCACATCGAAGACCAGAAGCCCGGCACGAAGAAGTGCGGACACCAGGGCGGCAAGGTGCTGGTTCCGGTCGACGAGCAGATAAAGAGGCTCGTAGCGGCGAGGTTCCAGCTCGACATCATGAAAGTCCCGGGAATCATAGTCGCGAGGACGGACGCCGAAGCGGCGAACCTTCTCGACGGCAGGGGCGACGAGCGCGACCATCCTTTCATTATCGGCGTCACCAATACCAACATCCCGGGATACAAGAACGGCTATCTCGCGATTCTGAAGAGGTTCTTCGATAAAGGAATAACCGACGTAAACGGCTTTATGCTCTACAAAATATCGGACGCAGAGTACGAAGAGGCCTACGAGTGGTTCGACAAGGTCGGCCTAACACCGATAATCGACAAGAGCATTCAGGCCCTTAAGGAAGGAAAAGAAAGGAGCATCACGAAGCCCCTCGACAACGCCGCCACGAAGTTCGTGGAGACGTGGGAAGTCGAAGCCGGCCTCATGACATACGCCCAGGCCATCGCAGAGCAGATGGAGTTCGCGATAGAAGAGGGCAGGGCGCTCGACATGACGGTCGAAGAGTGGTTCGATTTCGCGAACCACTCCTCCTACCACCACGCGAAAGAGCGAGCGAGGCAGATGGGCATAGACGCCACTTGGGACTGCGAGCTTTCGAGAACGCCCGAAGGCTATTATCAGTTAAAGGGAGGCATTGAGTACGCCATAGCCAAGTCGCTGGCGGTCGCTCCTTACGCCGACCTCATATGGATGGAAACGAAAACGGCCAACTACGAAGAGGCCAGGGAATTCGCGGAGGCTATACACGCCGAGTATCCGGACAAGATGCTCGCTTACAACCTCTCCCCGTCCTTCAACTGGGACACGACCGGCATGACGGAAGACCAGATGAGGGAGTTCCCGAAGGAAATCGGAAAGCTCGGATTCGTATTCGACTTCATCACCTACGGCGGACACCAGATAGACGGGCTCGCCGCGGAAGAGTTCTCGATGGCTCTCAAGCAGGACGGCATGCTGGCGCTCGCAAGGCTCCAGAGAAAGCTCAGGCTTATCGATTCGCCTTACAAGACGCCGCAGTCACTCGTCGGCGGCCCGAGGCTTGACGCCGCGCTCGCCGCATCGTCCGGCCGTACGGCGACGACAGTCGCCATGGGCAAGGGCTCGACGCAGGTACAGCACCTCGTCGAAACGGAAGTCCCGCCGAGAATCCTCGAAGACTGGCTCGAGCTCTGGTCCGAGCACTACGGCATACCGGGCAAGCTCAGCGTGAAGCTGCGGCCGCACACCGCGGGCTCCGAGCTTTTAGAGCTCTCGGTTCTCGACGATATGAAGAACAAGCTCGCGAACGTCATATTCTCGACGATTCACGACCGCTGGGGCAACAACTTCATCTCGGTCCGCGACCAGAACACGTTCGACGACAAGCTCCGTCAGAAGAGGCTCATGACCCTCCTTCACCTGTTCCTCATTCACAGGTATAAGGCGGTCACCGTGCATTACGTCAGCCCGACGGACGACAACCAGAAGCAGGCGCAGGGTATGAAGGCGCTCGGTATATACGACGAAGTAAATACCGAAGTCGGCCACATCATAGTCGCCCGCGTCAACACCGACCGCGTGAAAGATCTCATAGGCTCCGATCTTTCAGAGCTCAAGAACTTCATCGCGAAAAGGTCGTCGAAGGCGCGCGGAAAGAAGAAGTAAGAACGTTAAATCAAAATGAAAACCGGCGGGGGCGTGCGTGAAAGCGCGCCCCCTTCGGATTAAAATCCCCTCTCGAATAATCGGCAGGAGGTATACGACATGGAGCTTCTCCCGCCTTTCATTTACGCAATATCCCTTATCACGTTCGTTGTGCTTATATTGGTCCATTCCGGAAACGTCGAATAATTTACGGGAATCTATCGATCGGAAACGAATCGCAGACGCCTAAGCGCTGTGTGAGTTGTTTTGATTGGTGGAGGCGACAGCGTAGCCCTGGGATCAGGCGTTTCTCGATTTCCGTCCCTGCCTCTCGCGGGACTTCTTCACAAGCCCGTTCTCGTATTCTTCGAGGCATTCGTCAGAGCACGAGCCGCGATAGGCTTCGCTGCATCCCTCGCACAGTATCACAAGCTCGTCGCAGGGAACGTTGGCGCAGTTCTGGTAACGGTCGCTCGCACCGCCGCACCTTATGCATTCGGCTATGCAGTCCCCGCCCGATTCGACGTCCGAAATAAGCCTCTGGTCGAAGACGAAACACTTCCCCTCCCAGACTGTGTCAGGATATTTCTGGCAGAAGTTTATTATGCCGTCCTTCAGCTGATAGACGTCCGTAAAGCCCCTGGAGACCATGTACGCCGTCGCCTTCTCGCACCTTATCCCGCCAGTGCAGTAGGTGATAATGGTCTTGTCCTTCCGGTCCTCGAATTCCTTAACGGTCTCCGGGAATTCGCGGAATGAGTCGATGTCGAGCGTGAGGGCGTCTTTGAACCTGCCCACCTCCGACTCATACTTGTTCCGGGTGTCGATAATCAGGAAATCCTTTCCGCTCGAATATATTTCGAGAAGCTCTTCGGGGGATATATACTTACCCCTCCGCGACATGTCGAGGTCCAGCTCCATGCGGATTATCTCCCGCTTTTTCCTGACTATGAGCTTCCTGAAAGGATGGAACGTGGACAGCTCTTCCTTGAAGGCGACGTCCTCGAACCCGGGTACAGCGTTTAAATGACGTTTATAAGCCTCTATGCTGTCTTCAGGGCCCGAGAGAGACCCGTTTATACCCTCTTTGGCGACGAGTATCTTTCCCAGAAGGCCGAGCCCGGCGCAAAATGCCCTTTCAGACGCGGCGAACGCTTCCGGGTCGTCTATGTTAACGAACTTGTAGAAAAGGATTACGTTCACGTTGTCCATTGTATCAGGTGTATAAAGTCTTAATGGCTGGCGTCCGTTTAATGTATGACCCCAGCGAGACTAAAATTATAAGTGATTGTAGGGACTTTTCAACCTGAAGAGATTTTTCATGCCTGTAAAATGAGAGAGAGGGAACACTCAATGCTCGAAAAGTGTTCCCTCTCTTCTTAAAGGAGGATGGAGGATGAATTTAAGTGCGTTACTTAATCTTAGTAATAAATATAAAGTATCCCCCTTAAAGTGTCAAGCATTATTTTTGGCGTGTTGCGCAATTCGTCAACCTGATCAGAAAAATGCAGCTCGTCGCAGAGAATCCGAAATGACTACTTCAGGTTAGGGGATCCATACCCAGTCTCTGATATCGGGCATGTCCTCTCCATTGGCGCGCACGTACTGCGCATGCTCTTCCAGCTTACGCTTGAAGTATTCGATCAGGTCTCCCGACTCCGACTGGAGCCTCCCGGCCCTGTGAAGCGCCTCGATGGCAAGATGGTAGCGGCTCATGCCGTTGCATACGACCATGTCGAACGGGGTAGTGGTCGTACCCTCCTCGACATATCCGCGAACGTGAAAGCGCTCGGCGTTCGGGCGCTTGTAGGCGAGGACATGAATGACGCGCGGGTAGCCGTGAAAGGCGAATACGACGGGCGCAGAATCGGTGAACATCTCGCGGAATGTCTCCTCGTCGAATCCGTGCGGATGGTCCGCATGGTGCTGGAGCGTCATGAGGTCGGTGACGTTCACCACCCTGACTTTAAGGCCAGGTATATGCTTCCTTAAAAGCCATGCCGCCGCCACGGTTTCAAGCGTCGGCACATCGCCCGCGCATCCGAGGACGACATCAGGCTCCTTCCCGCCGTCGTTAGAGGCCCATTTCCAGATCGAAGCCCCCCTCCTGCAGTGCTCTATGGCCGTATCCATATCCATCCACTGAAGCGCGGGCTGCTTTCCGGCGATGATGACGTTAATGTACCCGGTGCTCCTCAGGCAATGGTCGGCCGTCGAGATGAGGGAATTCGCGTCGGGCGGGAGGTATATCCTCACGACCGAGCCCTTCTTTGTCATAACGGAATCTATAAACCCGGGGCCTTGGTGGCTATAGCCGTTGTGGTCCTGCCTCCACGCGTGGGAGGTGAGAAGGTAATTGAGCGACGCCACGGGCGCCCTCCACGGAAGCTCCGCTGACATTTTGAGCCATTTCGCATGCTGGTTCATCATCGAATCGACTATCGTGGCGAACGCCTCGTAGCACGGAAAGAGGCCGTGCCTCCCAGTAAGCAGATATCCTTCGAGCCAACCCTGACACATGTGCTCGCTCAGGATTTCCAGCACCCTGCCGTCCGGCGAGATGTGGTCGTCCGTTTCTATAATCCTCTCGACAGAGCAGCGGTTCGTCACCTCGAACACAGCGTCGAGCCTGTTTGAGCTTGTCTCGTCCGGGCAGAATATGCGGAAATTATTCTCTTCCGAATTCTCCCTGAATATATCCCTCAAAAATTTTCCGAGCTCGCGAGTCGCCTCGGCCGTAACTGTCCCGGGCTCCCTTACAACGAGCGCGTATTTCGTCATATCAGGCATTATAAGCGGCTTCAAGAGCCTGCCGCCGTTTGCATAAGGGGTCGCCCCCATACGCTTGTTGCCATAGGGCGTAAGGTTGGCGAGCTCCGGTATGAGCCTCCCTCCCTCGTCGAAAAGCTCTTCCGGCCTGTAGCTCTTCATCCATTGCTCCAGGATTCTCAAATGCTCCCGGTTCTGCTTAACCCCTGCTACCGGCACCTGGTGCGATCTGAAAGTCCCTTCTATCTGCTTTCCGTCGACGACCTTCGGGCCCGTCCAGCCCTTTGGTGTCCTGAGGATTATCATAGGCCAGTCCTGCCGCCTGCTGAAACCCCTCATGCGGGAGTCCATCTGTATACGCCGGATATCTATGTAAGAGCGGTTAAGCGCGTTGGCAAAAGCCCTGTGCACTTTCATCGGGTCGTCCCCGCCGACGAATCTGACGGCGTACCCGAGGCCCGTGAAGAGGGATTTCAGCTCCTTGTCCGTCGAGCGGCCCAGGACAGTCGGCCCGGCTATCTTGTATGAGTTCAGGTGAAGTATCGGCAGCACCGCTCCGTCGCGCACCGGGTTTATGAATTTGTTCGACTGCCAGCTCGCGGCGAGCGCCCCGGTCTCGGCTTCGCCATCGCCCACGACGCAGACTGCAAGCAGCTCAGGGTTGTCCATCACGGCGCCGTAAGCGTGCGCGAGCGAATACCCGAGCTCGCCGCCCTCGTTTATCGAGCCGGGCGTCTGCGGCCCGGCGTGGCTCGGGAGCCCTCCCGGCCACGAAAATCTCCTGAAGAGCCTCAGCATTCCCGCCTCGTCCCCGGTTATGTCGGGATAGACTTCCGTGAGCGTCCCTTCGAGGTATGTATTCGCGAAGAGGGCAGGGCCTCCGTGCCCGGGCCCCGTGACGAAGAGCACGTCGCAGTCCCTGTACCTTATCATTCGGTTCAGGTGGACGTATATGAGGTTCAGCCCCGGCACCGTGCCGAAATGCCCGAGCAGCCTCGGCTTTATGTGCTCGGGCTTGAGCGGCTCCCGGAGGAGCGGGTTGTCTTGCAGGTATATCTGGCCAACCGAGAGATAGTTGGCCGCGCGCCAGTATTTGTCGATAAGCTCTATCTGTTTCTTGGATAGTTTTTCCATATGATCGTTCGCCTTTCTTCAGGACGCCTCTCAGTTCTTTACCTACTAGATTATCGCATCATAAAGGGTCGGCAAAGCCCTATTTGAAATGTCCGATGGATGGGGAGTAAAGGCTTATAGAGCAGCGGAAACAACGCCCGGACGTATCGGGCCTTCATTCTCCCGAATGCGGGACGAGTATACGCATCCGGGGCTGCGTCATGTATGCACCGTTAGCTGAATACCCGGATCGATACCGCGCGTCACGCTCCCCTATACTTCGTCTATGGAGCCGTATTCACTCGACTGGAGTATAAGCTTCGCGACGAGAGAAGTCCATCCCGTCTGATGACTTGCCCCTACGCCCGCGCCGTCGTCGCCGTTGAAGTATTCGTAGAAGAGGAGATAATCCCTCCAGGCCGGATCTTTCTGGAATTTTTCCGCGCCGCCGAAAACCGCCCTCCTGCCGGAGGGGTCCCTCTTGAAGATACGTATCAACCTGTGCCCCATCTCTTTCGATACGTCCCAGAGGTTCATATAATTTCCCGAGCCGGTAGGGCACTCGACTTTAAAATCGTCTCCCAGGTAGTAATGAAATTTCTGTAGAGCCTCTATCAGGAGGAAATTCACGGGAAACCACACAGGCCCGCGCCAGTTCGAGTTTCCTCCGAAAAGGCCGCTCGAGGATTCGGCGGGCTCGTAGGCGATGCAGTACTCCGCGCCGTTGGCCCTGAATATGTAAGGATGCTGGAGGTGATACTTCGACAGCGCCCTCACCCCGTAAGGGCTCAGAAATTCGTTCTCGTCGAGCATCCTTCTGAGAATCTGCTTCAGCTTCTCCTTGTCGACGATAGACAGGATTCTTCTTTCCCCGACGCCTTTCTCTATCATCGAGGCGACATTCTTTGCGAGGTCGGGCCTGTTTTCTATGAACCAGTTCATCCTCCTGTGAAACCCTTCGAGCTGTTCGAGTGTGTCCGGCTCTATGGTTTCTATCGCGTAGAGGGGGATCAAGCCAACCATCGACCTCACCTTCATCGGTATGTGGGAGCCGTTCGGGAGATGAAGCACGTCGTAATAAAATTCGTCCTCCGGGTCCCAGAGCCCGTCGTGTCCCTTGTCGGGGAGGTTTATCGCCCTCGCTATGTAAAGGAAGTGCTCGTAGAACTTGCTCGCTATGTCTTCGTAGCTCGGATCGAACTTGGCCAGCTCGATGGCTATGGCGAGCATGTTAAGGCTGTACATCCCCATCCAGCTCGTGCCGTCCGCCTGTTCGAGCACGACACCCGATGGCAGCTCGGCATTCCTGTCGAACACTCCTATGTTGTCGAGCCCGAGGAACCCTCCCTCGAAAACGTTTTTCCCTTCGGTGTCCTTCCTGTTCACCCACCACGTAAAGTTCAGTAGAAGCTTCTGGAATACACGCTCCAGGAAGAGCTTGTCGCGCCGTCCGTACATCTTCCACTCGATGTTGTAGACCCTCCATGCGGCCCAGGCGTGGACGGGAGGGTTCACGTCGCTGAAGGCCCACTCGTATGCCGGTATCTGACCGTTCGGGTGCATGTACCACTCTCTCGTGAGGAGAACCAGCTGACGCTTGGCGAACTCGGGGTCTATAAGGGCCATATTCACCGTGTGAAACGCCAGGTCCCAGGCCGCGAACCACGGATACTCCCATGTGTCGGGCATGGACAGCACGTCGTCGTTGTATAGATGTATCCACTTGTGGTTTCTCCCCGTCTTTCTGGACTCCGGCGGGGGAGGGTAGGCCGGGTCGCCGTTGAGCCAGTCGTTTACAACATAGTAGTAAAACTGCTTCGTCCACAGCATTCCGGCGAAGGCCTGTCGCTGCACCTTCCTGAGGTCGTCCGGCATCGCATGAGGAGATATCCTCGTATAGAACTCATCCGCTTCCTTTATGCGATTCTGGAAAATGTTCTCGAAATCCGTTCCGAAAGGGGCTTGCAAATCGGGCTCGTCCGTGAGCCGGAGCCTGACTGTAACCGACTTCCCCGACGGAACTGTGAGCACGTAATGTGCGGCGGTCTTCGTTCCCGTGCGATTCGGATTAACCGCGTCTTTTTTGCCCGAAACCACGTAATCGTTGATCCCGTCTTTAACGTAGGGCGACGCGCTCGGGACACCGAAGAGCCTCTCGAAATTGGTTTCGTTCTCTGTGAAGAGAAGGTTCGGGGCCTCATCGCAGTAGAGCCATCTCTTCCCGAGGGTGGCGTGGTCGGCCTCGACGATCTTCCGGTCCTTGACGTTTCCCGCCTCTCTTATTATCGGTTTTGTCCCGCCGTTCCAGCTCCACGTGTTTCTGAACCAGAGCGTCGGGAGGAGATGCAGCACCGCCTCTTCCGGCCCATGATTGTAGACCGTGATTTTTATCGATATGTCTTCCGGCGTTTCCTTGGCATACTCGACGAATACGTCGAAGTAACGGTCGTCGTCGAAAATTCCTGTGTCTATAAGCTCGTACTCGGATTCCTTCCGTGATCTCTTTCTGTTCGTCCAGACGAGGTCGTTATAGGGATAGGCGGCCTGTGGATACTTATACAGGCATTTCATGTACGCGTGCGACGGGGTGTTGTCGAGAAAGTAGTAATATTCCTTCACATCCTCGCCGTGGTTGCCCTCGTTTCCTGTAAGCCCGAAGAGCCTTTCCTTCAGTATCGGGTCCTTTCCGTTCCAGAAGGCGACCGAGAAGCAGAGTCTTTCGTGGTTGTCCGTTATTCCCGCGATTCCGTCTTCGCCCCACCTGTATGCACGAGAGCGCGCGTGGTCGTGGGGGAGATATTCCCATGCGCTGCCGTCCGGGCTGTAATCCTCCCTCACGGTGCCCCACTGCCTCTCGCTCAGGTAAGGGCCCCACCTTTCCCAATATGCTTTCTTGCCTCTGTTCTCTTCGAGTCTCTTTTCTTCGGCAGTCTCTATAGGGGGTGTAGGCATTATTTTGTAGGGCTCCGGCGGACATTTCAGTCCAGGCCGATGAAAGAGCCCCGTAAATCCTCCTTGGGGTTTCTTCGCTGCGCACCTTCGGGCTTGCAGCCGCCTCGCGGCAG
>JAGVLR010000119.1 GCA_020054175.1 Candidatus Dadabacteria bacterium | reverse complement strand
GGTCCTGCCGCTGAACCCGACGGAGCTGCCCTACGGCAATTCTCCCTACAGCGGGCCGTCGTCCTACGCAGGCAACCCGCTCTTCATCAGCCCGGAGCTCCTGGCAGACGACGGTTATCTGACCCGGGACGAAATAAGAAAGAAGCCCCGCTTCGGGCGGAAGAAGATTAACTACCAGGCCGCTCTATTGTATAAATCGACTCTTTTAAAATCGGCTTTCGAAAGGACGCGCGACAGCCTCCCGGAAGACGCGGCCTTTCTCAGCTTCACCGAAAGAAACAAACACTGGCTCGACGACTACTCCCTCTACATGGTGCTCAAGGAAAAGCTCTTCTCCGCGACGTGGCGCGATTTCCCGAAGGAGCTCAGAGACAGAAACGAGAACGCGCTCGCCGAATGGAGCGAAAAAACCCGTAGCGAAACCCTTTACCATAAATTCGTCCAGTACCTCTTTTTCAGCCAGTGGTACGCGCTCGAGGATTACTGCGGCTCGAAGGGAATAAAACTCGTAGGCGATATTCCATACTACGTCAACTACGACAGCTCCGAGGTCTGGAGCAGCCCCGGCGCGTTCAAGCTCGACGGCGAAAAAAAACCGGTCTACGTCTCCGGTGTCCCGCCCGACTATTTCAGCAAAACCGGCCAGCTCTGGGGCAACCCCGTTTATGACTGGGACGAGCTCAAACGGACGGGCTACAAATGGTGGATAGACAGGATAAGCCACAACCTCTCCCTCTTCGACGTGCTCAGGCTCGACCATTTCAGGGGCTTCGTCGCCTACTGGGAGATCGAGGCATCCGAGAAAACCGCCCTCAACGGGAAATGGGTGGAGATCGACGCCGTCTCCTTTTTCGACGCGCTTTTTTCCAGGCACGATAAAGACCGCTTCATCGCCGAGGACCTCGGCGACATCACCCCCGACGTGAGGGAGATAATAAAGCGTTACGACCTTCCCGGAATGAAAATCCTGCTCTTCGCGTTCGGAGACGATTTTCCCTACGGCGAATATCTGCCGTCGGTATTCGGCGAGAATTGCGTCGTCTACACAGGCACCCATGACAACAATACGGTCCGCGGATGGTGGGATGACGAAGCCGGTGAGGAGGAAAAAAACCGCGTTTTCGAATACATAGGCCGGAGGATAGACGGCGGCGAAACCAGCGCCGAGTTCATAAAGCTCGCCATGCTCTCCCCTGCGCATACGGCCGTCATACCGATGCAGGACATCCTCGGTCTCGGCGGCGCGGCGAGAATGAACCGGCCGGCCGTCAGGAAAGGGAACTGGGAATGGAGGCTTCAGCCGGGTTATTCGGGCAATTTGGCGGACTGGCTTCGAAAAATTACGCGGGAAAGCGGCAGATATTAACACGGCCTTAGTTTATTTATAGAAAAAATGCGTTAATATCATCTATGGTGTGGGTTGCTGCGGCTGCCTCGGGGTCGGGCGGCGCGGAAAGGTGAAAGCGCTTGATCAAGGTTCTATTCATCGCCTCCGAGATGGAGCCTCTGGCGAAAACGGGCGGCCTCGCGGACGTCATCGGCGTACTGCCTAGAAAGCTCAACGAAATAGGATGCGACGTCCGGGTCATCCTCCCCTACTACAAGGAAACCAGGAAGAATCTCAAGCGCCTCAAGCTGAAAGTAAAGGACCTTAACCGCGACGTCATAGTCACGATAGACTGGCTCCCATACAAGGGGCGCATAAAGGAAACGACGGTCGAAGGAGTCAAGGTTTACCTCCTCGCCCACGACGGCTTTTACGACCGTGATCATTTATACACCGCGGCCAACGGCGACTACAAAGACAACGATTTAAGGTTCGGGTTCTTCTCCCTGGGCGCGCTCGAAATCGCGAAGGCGCTCGATTTCAGGCCCGACATCATTCACTGTAACGACTGGCAGACCGCTCTCACCCCGATTGCCCTCAAGTGGAAGAGGCACTACAACAACGACCCCTTCTTCAAAAATTCGGAGGTCGTATTCACGATTCACAACATCTCCTACCAGGGCATCTTCGGAAAGGACCTCCTCGACAAGTTCGGCCTCTCGGGCGCTCTCTTCAATCCCGAGCAGCTCGAGTTCTACGGCAGGGTGAACCTCTTAAAAGGCGGGATTCTGACGTCGGACCTCGTAACGACCGTCAGCCCGACTTATGCCCGCGAGATACAAACGAAAGAATATGGCTACGGGCTCGACGGCGTCTTAAGGGCCGTTGCGCATGCGGGGAAACTGGCCGGAATACTGAACGGCATAGACGATGAGGACTGGAACCCCGAAACGGATAAGGCGCTTTACGCCCGTTACAATGCGGCCGATCTCGAGGGTAAATACGAGAACAAGGCGAAGCTCAAAAATCTTCTCGGCTTCAGCACGAACGGCCACGTCCCGCTCATAGGCGTCATTTCGCGGCTCGCCCATCAGAAGGGCATCGACCTCATCGTGAGAGCCCTTCACAGGATACTCGACCTCGGCGCCGAGCTGGTCATTCTGGGCGCGGGAGACAAGGGATACGAAAGGCTCCTGAAACAGGTTTCGGACGATTATGTAGACAATTTCAGGGCCGTCATAGGCTACAATGAATCCAAGGCGCGCCGCATATACGCCGGGAGCGATATGTTCCTCATGCCCTCACGGTTCGAGCCCTGCGGCCTCGGCCAGCTGATCGCGCTCAGATACGGCACCGTCCCCGTCGTAAGGGCGACAGGCGGCCTCCTCGATACGATAACCGACTACGACGAAGGCCGTGAGCACGCAAACGGCTTTATCTTCGACCACTTCACCGAACAAAGCATGCTGAATACGATCGAAAGGGCCATATCCATATATCACAACCCTCCCGAATGGAAGCGGCTCATACAAAACGCCATGGAGCAGGATTTTTCGTGGAAACGGTCGAGCAGGGAGTATCTGGCCTACTATAAGGGCCTTTCACCGGAGGGATAAAACCCCTGTATCGCCCTTGCCCGGGCCCGGTTTTTAAGCGCATTATGTATAATAATATTTACAGATAACCCATCTTCAGAATAAATCCGACAGATTCCCAGATACACGGCGCGGGCGCCGCTACAAGGTCCGCCGGAACTTTATACTAGAGACAAGATGCTATATTATTTATTGTTATTACAAAGCGAGGTTTGAGCAAAACATGAGAAAATATGAGTCCGCAATCAGAAAAAATGTAGTGTGGTGGGTGGACGAAATAAAATCAGTCGACATACTGGTCGGCATTCCGTGTTATAACTGCGAGGATTCGATAGGCTTCGTCGTGGAGCAGGTGGCCAGGGGG
The DNA here is from genome assembly GCA_020054175.1 of Candidatus Dadabacteria bacterium. Lineage (GTDB taxonomy): Bacteria > Desulfobacterota_D > UBA1144 > Nemesobacterales > UBA2774 > JADLGH01. The sequence goes on along the minus strand of JAGVLR010000119.1, from coordinate 2,719 downwards.
CTTGCGGAATATTTCCCGGACCATACGGCCGCCATATTCATAAGCGACGGCGGATCTCTCGACGATACTAGGGAGAACGCGTATCAGGCGAAGATTCCCGAGAACATCCTCCGGAGGGTAACCATTTACAGGGGATTCCCGGGCAAGGGCACGTCCTTCAGGGCGGTGTTCGAGCTGGCGATAATGCTCAAGGTAAAGGCCATAGCCGTATTCGACGCCGACTTACGGAGCATAACGCCCGAATGGGTGAAGTTCATCGTCGAGCCCATACTCGACGGCTCCGCCGGATTCGTAGCCCCTTACTACAGAAGGCACAAGTTCGACGGCACCATAACGAACCAGATCGTCTACCCGATGACGCGCGCTCTCTACGGGGTGGACATACGCCAGCCGATCGGAGGGGATTTCGGATTCTGTCCCGAGCTTGCCGCTTACTTCGTAAAAGAGGACGTATGGGATACCGACGTCGCGAGATTCGGCATCGACATATGGATGACGACGTGCGCTGTAAACGAAGGCTTCAAAGTGGTGCAGACCTACCTCGGCACGAAGATTCACGGCGCTAAGGACCCGGCGTCCGACCTCGGTCCGATGTTCAGGCAGGTAGTGAGCACGGTCTTTTACCTCATGGGGAAGTACGAGCGCAACTGGGACAGGGACAATCCGTTTCAGGCCATACAGGTAAACAACAAGATAGACGAGGAGCCCAAGCTCGAAGCCATATCCGTCAGTATGAACGACCTCTACGAAGAATTCGTAGAGGGCTACAGGCAATTCCGGCCCATGTACGACGAGATACTCAACGACAACAACCTGGCGAGGCTGGATGAAATTTACAATTCGTGGGTGGAAAACAAGGAAGCGGAGTTCGACTCGGAGCTCTGGAGCAAGATACTCTACGACTTCGCCTACATTTATCAGCAGTGGCAGAGGAACAAGAGGCGGCTCGTCGACATCATAACCCCGCTTTATTTCGGGCGCGTGAAGAGCTATTGCCAGCAGGTCATGAACATGACGAGCGACGAGGCCGAGGAAGTAGTGCAGGAACAGGCGAAGGTATTCGAGCAGAATAAGTCTTATCTACTGAAACGGTTCGATATCTGGGACGAATAAGAATAAACGGCGAGGCCTGAGGAATCCCTTGGAGCCTCGCCCTTCTACGCTGTAAAATACACACTCCGTTCCGCACTTACGAAAGCGGTTCCATCAGAAAAAAATATTTTAATTTAAGGCAAATAGGCCGCAATCCGACCGGCTTTTCAGCCCCGATTGTGTAATTGCGCACAGAGTTTTAGTGTAATACTACACAACTGTGTATTTCTACATACAGAGCTTTTCCATAACAGGCTGTAATTATTCGATATATGCACTTTTTGAGGGTTGGCACAGCGCTTGCAACCTATATCTGCGCAAATGCAAATAAGAGCCGTGAGAAGCCAGACTACTATTTTTGGATTTCAGACGATATCGGCCGCCCCGCTCTGGCTGTCCGCCATCTTATGATTACCTCCGTCCTTTTCATACCGTCGGGGTGATGGGTCCCCCCGGCTTTCTGGATTAAAAAACGACGAATACAAGACGAATACAATCTGAATAAAGGGATTATGCAATCATTTTTAAGACCAATTCATACGACTGCGAAGTCACAGGAGGCTTGAGCTCAGATGTTCAACTTTGGTGAGTTAATCACTATCGGCTACATATACACAGCGGTCGCTTTCGTAATTTCGACTCTGCTGATTACATTTAAAAATCTTATCGGAAAGGATAAACACTACTTCAGCGTTCTCGAATACCTGAACGTAAACGTAGTTTCCGGTCTCGTGGTATGGCTTATCGGGTACCCGGCCCCGGAAATATTAGCGGTTACAGCCGGCAGCATGATCCTGATGGCCGCGGCGCACAGGGCGCTGAGGAATTTCACTATCGCAGGACGACTGCTCCTTGTCACGTACTCCCTTCTCTCTCTCTTCGGGATAGTCTGGGGCTTCTGGTTCATCTCGTCCATAGAAGTCAGCACGGTGACGAGGGTGCTCATGTTCATCGGGTACCCGCTCCTCTTCATAACCCTCTTCGGCGGAATCATCACCGCGTTCGAGCAGTGGGAAGTCCTCGGCAAGGTAAAGTGGGACAGGCCCAACAGTCCGCTCCCCCCGGGAGGCCTGAAGAGCTATCCGAGGGTTTGTCTCCAGGTGCCCGCATATTCCGAGCCGCCGGACGTGGTCATCGCCACGCTCGACAGCATAGCGAGGCTCGACTACCCGAACTACGAAGTCATGGTAATAGACAACAACACGAAAGACCCGAACCTCTGGAAGCCCGTGGAAGCGCACTGCGCGAAGCTCGGCGAAAAGTTCAGGTTCTTCCATGTCGATCCGATCAAGGGCGCAAAGGCGGGAGCGCTCAACTTCGCCATGAAACACACTTCGTCCGAAGTCGAAATCATAGGCGTCGTAGACAGCGACTACCAGGTCGATCCGGATTTTCTGGACCGCCTCGTCGGGTACTTCGAAGATCCCAAAATGGGCTTCGTCCAGACCCCTCACGACTACAGGGAATGGGGCACGAGCCTCTATCAGAGGATGTGCTACTGGGAATACAAATACTTCTTCGAAACAGTCATGCCGAGCCTTAACGAGCGCGACGCGGGGCTCACAGTAGGCACCATGTGCCTCATCAGGAAAAAGGCGCTCGAAGATGCAGGCGGCTGGGCCGAATG
>JAGVLR010000066.1 GCA_020054175.1 Candidatus Dadabacteria bacterium | reverse complement strand
GGGCTGGTCGAGCCATTGGGTGTAGAAATCGTCGAGCTCCCTGTCGAGCTCTTTATTGCTCTTCACCCCGGGCGGCAGCTTCCTGGTCTTTTTGGGTGTCTTCTTTACGCTTTTGGCTTCTTTATTGTTTATGAAATTTTCGAGGTCTTTAAGAATGTCTTCCTTGTGAGACACGAGCTTGCCGAGGTCTTTCTCGATCCGGGCTTTTATCCATCCGAGCATGTCCTTCGAGTAGCACTGCACCCTGAGGGAGCCGTTTTCGATTTCGAGGGTTCCGGAAGCCGCATGGTCGCCTGCGTCTTCGAAGGCGAAGATTTTTATTTCGTCGACAGGTGCGCTCAGCTCTTCGAAGGCTTTATCGTCCCTTAATCTCTTTAGAACAGCCCGTTCGTCGCCAACTGAATAAAGTGCCGAGGCAAGAACGAGCTCCTCGCCCTCCGGAGAAACGAGCCGGGGATTCTTGGCGAAATCCTCGAGATAATGCCCTATCTGAAAGCCGTAGTCCTTCAGATAATCTCTTTTAGCGCTTTCCTTTCCGTGCTCGCGCCTGTAGTCTCTGAAGCTTGAATTGAAAAATTCGAGGATAATTTCCCGGAAAGTCGCCGGATAGACCGATATGACGCCCGAGAAGTAGGCCTGGTCTCCGGCGCCGAGCGGGCGAGCGCCTATTATGTCCGTGACTTTGAGCTTTTTAGAGGATGAAGTGTCCCTGACCGTATATTTATTATTGTCGAAGAGGTCTTTTATTGTGCAGCTTTCTCCGGGGACGACTTCGAGCACTTCGAAAAAGCTGTAGACGTTCTCCCGCCACTCGCCTACCATTTTGTCTTCGAGCTCTGTCAGCGTTCCGCGCTCGTCCTTATAGAACCGCTCGATAATTCTTTCCCCCGTATCGAGGAGCCTGAAATCGAAGAGGAACCAGTCGAAGAACTTCTCGAATGTGAGGTCGTCGACCTCGTCCTCCGTTACGTCGTCGGCCAGAAAGTCGGGATCGTCCCTCCATATATAAAAGGCTTCCCCGAACTGCGACTGTATCTCCGGGCGCTCCGTGTATTCGACGAGCTTTGAGCGGAGCTCCTGCTCGGCCTGGTCCAGCTTGTACTTACTCATATCTACGACTGAATCGCTCATAGGTGAAAAGTATATTTTCCGGGAGGTGTGTGTCAATCAAACGGCGCGCGATGCAAGTCGATAAGCGCAATTACACTTAAGCGCCGGAAGTAGCCCCGAATCTTTTTTCGACGTATTCCCGCCTGAACTCGAATATACGGTCGAGACGTTTTTTCGTGTCGAGGGCGTGAACTATTCTGCCGAGGGGGCCGAGTGGAAGGGCGTAGCTGACGAAGTCCTTTACCTCTACGGCTCCGTTCTTTTGTGTAAACGTGTGTTCGTGGCGCCAGAAACTGTAGGGGCCCGTCCTCTGCACGTCGACGAACCGGCTTAACTCCTCGACCTCGGTGATTTCTGTCATCCACGTAACCGGTATACCGAGGAGTGGCGAGACCCTGTATTTGATGAGCATGCCCTCATGTATTTTCCAGCCGCCTCCGGAGATTACTCTGAACCCGAGCCAGGGCGGCGTTATGAGGGCGAGGTTCTCGGGATTAGAGAAAAAGCCCCATACCTCTTCCAGAGGGGCCGTAACTTCCTGCGTTCTTTCGAGAGTGTATATATTCATGCGCTGCCTCTGCGTGGACCGTTTAACAACGGCGTTTTCAATCGCCCGCGATTTAGTGTACACGACGGGCCGGGTCCGGAGTGCGGGTTTCAGCGGGGAGGGAAGCCGCGCCTGACGGCGCCGGGCCGCTCGAACGACTTTCAGTCGCCGGCTGCACTGTGTATAATCCTTCCCATCGTGAAAATAATCGAGATTAAAAGCGGAAACATAGACGAGCAGCTAAAGGGACTCAGAAGAGGAGAGTCGCTCACCGACCCCGCTCTCGAATCTTCCGTCAGGAGCATAGTCGAGGATGTAAGGAAAAACGGGGACAGGGCTCTTTTCAAATACAGTTCGAAATACGACAGGGTCAAACTCACCTCAGAGACGGTAAAGGTTTCGAAAAAAGAATTCGAAGAAGCGAAATTGCGCGTTCCAAAAAAGCTCAGGGCCGACCTCGTGAAGGCAGCCCGGCGCGTGAGGGACTTTCACAAGCGGAAGCTCCCCAAGGGGATGACGTTTAAGGACGGGCTCGGAAACGAGCTCGGCTGGCTAATCCGGCCGATAGAGAAGGCGGGTCTATACGTTCCCGGCGGAAAGGCTGCATATCCTTCGACAGTTCTCATGACAGCGATTCCGGCGAAGGTCGCCGGGGTGAAGGAGCTGGCCCTCGTTACGCCGTGCCCGGGCGGGGAGATAAACCCAACCGTGCTGGCCGCAGCCGAGATCGCCGGGGTCGATTCCGTGTATAAAGTCGGCGGGGCTCAGGCCGTTGCTGCGCTCGCGTACGGGACTGAGTCCGTACCTAAAGTCGACAAGATAGTAGGCCCGGGAAATATATACGTCACCATAGCAAAAAAACTCGTATTCGGCGTCGTCGACATAGACATGATTGCGGGGCCGAGCGAGGTGCTGATAATAGCCGACGGCAGCTCGCCCGCGGCGTGGGTCGCGGCCGACCTCCTTGCGCAGGCCGAGCACGACGAGATGGCTGTCCCGTTAGTCGTAACGCAGTCGGTGAAGTTCGCCCGTGAGGTGGCCGCCGAGGTCGAGGCCCAGCTCGAAAGGCTCAGCCGCAGGGACATTGCCCGCGAGGCCGTTAAAAACCAGGGGACAGTATTCGTCGTGAAAACGATCGACAGGGCTGTGGACGTCGCGAACGCGCTAGCTCCGGAGCATCTGGAGCTCTGCGTTAAAAAACCGAAAGAGATACTTAAAAATATAAAGCACGCGGGGGCGATATTCGTGGGCTCGATGTCGACGGAAGCCTTCGGCGATTACGTCGCCGGCCCGAGCCACGTTCTCCCGACGGGCGGCGCCGCGAGGTTCTCGTCGCCGCTCAGCGTTTACGATTTCCTCAGGATGCCGAGCGTGATCTCGATATCCGAAAGGGGCTTCAAGTCGCTCGCGGGCTCCGTTATGAATCTTGCATACAGCGAGGAGCTCGAAGCGCACGCGCTTTCGGTCGGCGTGAGGGTGAAGGGCAAGTAAAATCTCCGCAGATGTACGCAGGCTCCCTTGAGACAAATTCATGAATTCCCGGGATAAGGACAGGAAAAAGACGGTCGAGAGCGTTCTGGAGTCGAGGCTGAGCGGGCGTGTGAGGGGACTTTCGGCTTACTCTGTCCCGCACCACGACTGCTCCGTTAAGCTCGACGGCAATGAAAGCCCGTTTCCGCTTCCGCCGGATGTCGCTGCAAAGGTTGCCGAGGAAACGAGCCGCCTTGAGCTCAACAGGTATCCCGACCCCGAGGCGCACGATCTGAGGGCGCTTATATCCGAGATCAGCGGTTTTCCCCAGGAGGGGATAATTCTCGGGAACGGCTCGGACGAGATCATCGGAATGCTTGTGACTGCCTTTGCCGGCGGCACCGGGAAGGTGGTCTGCCCCGCTCCGACGTTCTCGATGTACAGGCTGAGCGGCCTCGCATTAGGCGCGACGATTTTAGAGCCGGAGCTCGACGAGAAATTCGACCTCGACATGGGGAGCATGCGCGCGCTCATAGAAGAAAAAGATCCCGACATTATATTCCTCGCATCGCCGAATAACCCGACAGGGAACGCATACTCCGAAGACAGGATAATGGAGATAATAGAGCTTACCGGCGGGCTGGTCGTCGTCGACGAAGCCTATGCCGATTTCTCCGGTCAAAACTTCCTGCCCCTCGTTAAAACGCACGGGAACCTCGTCGTGATGAGGACGCTGTCCAAAATAGGATTCGCCGCGCTGAGGCTCGGAATGCTTTTCGCGGGGGAGGGGATAGCGCACGAGGTCAATAAAGTCAGGTACCCATACAACATCAACTCCCTCAGCCAGTCGGCGGCGCGCGTCGTGCTGGAGAGCCGGGAGTTTATCGCCGAGAATATTCAGCTCATCGTGAGAGAGAGGAAAAGGGTCTTCAGCGCTCTTTCGGAGATGCCCGGAGTCGAACCATTCCCGAGTGACGCAAATTTCATTCTGTTCAGGGTAACGGACGCCAATTCCGTCTTCGAGGGGCTGATTGAGCGTGACGTTCTTATAAGGAACTTCAACAGGCCCGGGCGGCTCGAAAACTGCCTCCGGGTTACGACAGGCACGCCGGGCGAGAACGACGCCTTCCTTGCCGCGCTACGCGGCGCGCTTTCCCTTTAAAAGAAATATCCCGCCGAGAACTATCCAGAAGACGAGGCACGCCACGGGGAACACGTCGCCGGTTTTGGTGTAGAAGGTGTTTTCGCCGTTCATGAGGCCGACTTCTCCTTCGAGGTTCATCCTCTCGAACGTCGGTGTCTCGGCGACCACCCTGCCCACGGGATCGATAATCGCGCTTATGCCCGTGTTCGTCGACCGCAACATATATTTTCTGGTTTCTATCGACCTCGGTATCGAGACGAAGAGGTGCTGGTACGGGGCTATAGTCCGACCGAACCAGGCGTCGTTGGTTATGTTGACTATGAGGTTGGCTCCCTTCTCGGCGAATTTTCTGCTGAAGGGCGGGAGTATGTCTTCGTAGCATATGATCGGCCCAATCCTCGCTCCTTTATCCTCTATGACGAAGAGATCGAACTCGTCTCCGGGTGTGAAGTCGCCTGACGCCGGGCTTATTTTTTTTATCGCCGGAAAGTATTTCGAGAACGGGAGGTATTCGCCGAAGAGTAGGAGCTTGTTCTTGTGGTAGCGCGAAAGTATTCTGCCCTCGGAGTCCGTCAGGAATGCCGTGTTGTACTGTATGACATTGTCGCTGGTTATAACCTCTATATTCTCTTCTTTCGGTGTGAATGACATGCCGCCGACGATGAAATATTTCCCGTCCATGTAAGGCACGCCCGGAGCGTCACGGATCACGAGGTAATTGGTGTCTGTCGGGAACCACGCCTGTATAGCCGTTTCGGGCCAGATTATGAGATCGACGTCCTTGAGGGCGAGCGACATCTCCTTGTGCTTTTCCGTGACGACGTCTTCCTTGCTCTCGGATTTTTCGAGGAAGTCGAAGTTGGCCTGAACCATGCCGATTTTGAGCTTCGGCGCGGCGGCGATTTCCGCGTCCACCTGGCCGATTCTCACGTAACCATATATAAGCGAGGCGGCGACGAGAAAGGCGGAGAGCGCAATCTCTCTGACAGGGAAAGGAGCGCCGCTTCCCCGACGCAAAATCGCTCTCGTAATTGCGACGTTAACGAGGACGATAATAAAGCTGAGTCCGTAGACGCCGAATATGTCGAATACCTGAACGATTGGCAGGTAATCCGGCTGGGAGTTCCCTATGCCATAAGGGAAGAGGAACGGGAAGAAGTATTCGATCGACGTCCAGACGGCGGCTATGAGGAGGGCCGATATGATGCCGGGCCGCTTCGTGAATCCGAGCCGGGTTACAACATAAGAAAATATGGCGTAGGAGAGCCCGGAGAATGCGCCAAGTACGAAGATGAAAACGACACTGACGGGTATCGGGAATCCGCCGAACCTGCTGAGCGTGCCTATGAGCCAGTATGTCCCGATGAAGTTCGAAAGCG
>JAGVLR010000040.1 GCA_020054175.1 Candidatus Dadabacteria bacterium | reverse complement strand
AGCTTTCGCCAGTCTTCTGAATATTCGTCTATGACGAGCGATACGGACGGATTGCCGGAGATGTTTTTTACGCGCCTGAGCCCCTTCCACGAGGCTTTTTTGGGCTTTTTATCTATTGGGGTGTAAATGCACGGCTCTACGTAGACGAAACAGACGGGGACGACCAGAGGCTCTCCCGAAGCGGACACGGTCGCCATTCTCGCGACCCTCGCCGAATGAAGTATCTTATTTTCGGAAGCCGTGGGTATCACATGCAACTCAAACTTGAATTCTCCCCGTTCTATTTTATAATACCTTGTTTTTTGGTCGAAAGACTATGCTCTTTTAGTTTCATGTGAGTTCAAATGGACAATGCAAAGATTTTCTGTGGGACTTCTAACGTACCCTTGGCGAAGGCTGTCTGCGAATACCTGAACGTTCCGCTCGGACAGGCGGAGCTGAGGCGTTTCAGCGACGGCGAGATATTCGCCGAGATATCGGAAAGCGTGAGAGGCTCTCACGTATTCGTCATACAATCCACATGCCCGCCCGTAAACGAGCACATTATGGAGCTCCTTATAATAACGGACGCGCTCAAGAGGGCCTCGGCCCGGGCGATAACCGCCGTTATACCGTATTACGGCTATGCGCGGCAGGACAGGAAGGTACAGCCCAGGGCGCCGATATCGGCCAAGCTGGTCGCGGACCTCATTACGACAGCCGGTATCAGCAGGGTCGTGACGGTCGACGTTCACGCCGGGCAGATACAGGGATTCTTCAACATCCCGGTCGACCATATATTCGCCGCGCCTATATTCATAAACTATATGAAGGAGAAGTACGCGGGCGAGGATATAGTCATCGTGTCTCCCGACGCGGGAGGCATGGAAAGGGCAAGGTCCTATGCCAAGGTGCTAGATTCGGCCCTGGCGATGACGGACAAGAGACGCCCGAACCCCAACGTTGCCGAGATCATGAATGTCATCGGGGACGTAGAAGGCAAGACGGCGATACTGGTCGACGACCTCGTGGACACCGCCGGGACAGCCATACAGGCCGGGAAGGCGATTCTCAGGGAGGGAGCCAAGCGCGTAACTCTCTGCAGCACGCACGGCGTTCTTTCCGGCAACGCGATACAGAGGATCACCGAATCCTCGCTCGAGGAAATAATACTGACAGATACGATTCCACAAACGCAGCACGCTGCCGATTGTGATAAAATCAGGGTAATAAGCATTGCGAATCTCCTGGGGGAGGCTATAAAGAGAATAGCCGCCGGGGAATCGATAAGCAGTCTCTTTAACTAAAGAACCGGAGGGGTGCTAAGACATGGCACAGAGTACATTAGAGGTAACGCTGAGAGGAAAGGCCGGCAAGGTCGGCGCGAAGAAAACGAGAAATGAGGGCAACGTGCCCGGAGTGCTTTACGGGAAGGGATTGGAGGCGGTATCGATTTCGGTTAACCCGGCCGCGCTGAAACAGGCCCTTTCTACGGAAGCGGGCGAGAACACGCTTCTAGACGTAAATTACAAGGAAGGCGACAAGAACGTTTCCAGGCTGTCGATCCTGAGCGCTACACAGTACGACTTCCTCACGAATAAGCCCCTTCACTTCGACTTTCATGCCCTGGACGTCAGCAAGAAGATAACTGTCAACGTGCCGGTGAAGATAACGGGGAAGGCGAAGGGCGTTAAGGAAGGGGGAATACTCGAAGAAATATTAAGGGAAATACCCGTCGAGTGCTTGCCGAAAGATATACCGAACTCGTTCGAAGTGGACGTGACCGACCTCGAAATCGGGCACTCTATTCATGTCGCGGTCTTAAAGACCTCCGATGAAATCACGCTGCTCAAAGACGACTCGGAAGCCATCGTCACGATTCTTGCTCCGAAGCTCGGCTCCGCTGAAGAGGGCGGTGAAGGCGCCGAAGAAGGCAAGGAAGCGGGCGGTGAAGGTCAGTCGGCATAAATGAAATTAGTTGCGGGTCTCGGCAACCCTGGGAAAGAATACGCTTCCACAAAGCACAACCTCGGTTTCCAGGCCGTCGATGAAATCGCCCGAAGGGCGGGCATCGATCTTACGAAAAAGAAGTTCAAGGGCATTTACGGAGAAGGCTTTTTGTCAAGCGAAAAGCTGATTCTCTTAAAGCCCGAAACCTACATGAACCGGAGCGGCGAGGCGGTCTCGGAAGCCGCGGTTTTCTACAATATTTCTCCAACTGACATTATAATAATTCACGACGAAATGGACCTCCCGGCCGGCGCCCTCAGGGTGAAGGCCGGCGGGGGAAGCGCCGGGCACAACGGAATAAGGTCTATTATAGACAGACTGGGGAGCCCGGAATTCATCAGGGTAAGAATAGGGATCGGCAAGCCGGGCGGGAAATCCGAGGGGGCGTCTCACGTGCTTTCGAGGTTTGGGAGCGCTGAGGGCGACGCCGTGAAGGCCTCTGTGGAAAGGGCCGCCGACGCGGTGCTGGAATTGATCGAAAACGGACTCGAAAAGACGATGAACAAGTTCAACGTCAAGTCCGCCGAAAATTAAAATCAGCGTTTAAATCCATCTATTCGATAAAGGAGGTGTCATCGATGGGAGAAGTTATAGCGGCGTATTTCGGTACCATACTCGGCGTAGCCGTCCTGGTCTACGCATTCATAGTTTACAGGGAGATCTCCGTGCTCCCCGAGGGAAGCGAAAAGATGAAGGAAATCGCCTCGGCAATCCACGAAGGGGCGATGGTTTTTCTAAAGAGGGAGTACAGGATCATCGGCATATTCGTTGCGATAGTATTCGTGCTTCTCGGATTATTCATAGGATGGGGCGCGGCGATAGCATACATCGCCGGTGCATTTTGCTCCATGACAGCCGGTTTCTTCGGCATGAAGGCCGCGACAAAGGCAAACGTGAGAACCGCACACGCGGCCTCGAGCGAAGGACAGGGGAAAGCCCTGACAGTCGCCTTTAAGGGCGGGAACGTAATGGGCCTCTCGGTCGCGGGCATCGGACTTCTCGGGCTTTCGGTAGCGTTTTTGCTCGGCATCGGCGTTCCGGAAAATCCGGCGGACGCCGAGGGACTCGCCGGCTTCGCGCTCAAGTTCGGCGACGTGCT
>JAGVLR010000253.1 GCA_020054175.1 Candidatus Dadabacteria bacterium | reverse complement strand
GGCCTCTGAAGTGATATTGAAGGATACATAATCGCGCGGCTTGCGGATACATGAACAGACGTCTGTTTACAGAAATATAGGGGCTGTCAGACGGGCCTTAAAAGGGCGCGGGCGGGGGCGCCGTCGCAGTTGTCGATCTTGATCGGGAGGCAGACCATTTCGTAGAGCCCGGGGCCGGTGCGGGAGAGGTCGAGCCCTTCGATGACCCATATCTTCGCCGAGAGGATTATTTTGTGAACCTCGGCCATGTTCCCGCCGTATCCGCCTATGGAGAGGTAGTCGACGCCGATTGTGAGGACGTCCCTGTCGACGAGATAAAGGGCGGCCTCGGTCGAGAGGAATACATAAGACTCGTCAAACGGTTTTCTGTCCCACCTTTCGCGGGAATTCCGGGTTTTGAGGAGTATGCGCTCGCCCTTTTTTATTTTGTGTCCGCGGAGCTCGCCGGCGGTGATGGATACAGGGTCGTCGATCTCTATGACACGGGCGTTGCCGACGACGGCCGAAAGCGGCATTTTGTCTATCCCGTGCCTGAGGCTCGTGAAGTGAGAAGGGGCGTCCATATGCGTCGCCGTATGGACCGACATGGAAAGGGCGGAAAGGGTGCAGTCGTCGCCGTCCTCGATGTCTGTAAGGCGGAGAATCCTGACAGGAGGGTCGCCGGGCCAGGTTACCATACCGTCGGATATGGGTACCGAAATATCCATCCAGTCGTCAGTTTCGAGGCCCAGGCCGTTTTTAGTCCTGCCGGGAGATTTCGGGGAGCCGGCGTGCATATCCCTTTCATTTTAAACGATTTTAGGGATGTAGTAAACGGAGTCGTTATTTCGCGCCGCGGGAGGCGAGGAAGCTTATGATTTCGCCGGTTATCTCGTCGGGGGTTCGGCCGTCGGTGATAACGATGGCGTCGGCGAGCTCGTAGAGGGGGGCGCGTTTCGAAAGGAGCTCCTTTACAGTTTCAAAGGGGTTTTCGACCTGGAGAAGGGGGCGGGTTTTGCTGTACCTGACCCTCTCCCATATAGTTTCGGGGGTTGCTTTAAGGTAGACGATGACGCCGCCGTTTCTCATGGCGTCGATATTCGCGGGCCTCGTGACTGCGCCTCCGCCTGTCGAAATGACCTGCCTCTCGCCCTTAGCAAGAGCGGCCAGTATTTCCGATTCGAGCTCCCTGAATCCTTCCTCACCGCGCGAGGCGAATATTTCCGTCACGCTCATCCCCGCCTCCGTTTCGGCTATCTTGTCGGCGTCTCGGTATTCGAATCCTGTCTTCCCGGCGAGTACCTTTCCGACGGCCGTTTTGCCCGCGCCCATGAAGCCCACGAGAAAGATGTTTTTTGGGGGTGCGTCAGTCATCTGAAGGCTGGTAAAGGGGGTTGTTTCCTTTGGCTCCGGAGGCGAGCTTTTCGACGTATTTCGCGATTATATCGCACTCGATATTTACCCGGCTTCCCGGATCGAGGCCGCCGAAAGTCGTTTCGGCCAGCGTGAAGGGGATTATGTTTACTGTAAACTCGTTCCCCTCGGAGGAGTTGACTGTGAGGCTGACGCCGTCGACCGCCACGGAGCCCTTTTCGACGACGTATTTGGCCAGCTCTTCGGGGAGCGAAAATCTGAAGACGTAAGAGCCGCCGGATTTTGTTTTCGAGATGACCTTTCCGACGCCGTCAACGTGACCGTTGACGATGTGTCCGCCGAGCCTGTCGCCGGCCCTGAGCGCGCGCTCGATGTTGACCCTGGCTCCGGGTGCGAGCGTGCCCAGCGTCGTCCGTGATAACGTTTCGTGCGAGGCGTCTACCGTGAATTCTCCGCCGTCCAGCGTCGTAACAGTCAGGCATGCGCCGTTTACGGCTATGCTGTCGCCGAGCGCGGCTCCGCTCAAATCCATGTGTCCGACTGAAATCGTGAACGTGGATTCCTTGTCCTTGTTTTCGACGGATTTTACTACGCCCGTGTCTTCGACGATGCCCGTGAACATGCTACTTGCCCCGTTTGAGTATAAACGTGTCCAGTAGTATGAGTATAACACCCACGGTTATCGCGGAGTCGGCGATGTTGAATGGAGGCCAGTGGAGGGAAGGGTCTCCGAACCAGTGAAAGTCGAGAAAGTCGGTGACGTACCTTAATCTGAATCTGTCTATGGAATTGCCTATCGCGCCGCCCAGGATGAGCGAAAGCGCGAAGACCAGGAGCCCGTCTCCTTTTTCCGTTTTGGAAAGAAAATAGATTATGACGGAGACAGCAGCGACCAGAACGACGGCGAAGAGCGGCATACGCACCACCGCGGGGAGGTCCCTGAATATGCCGAAAGCGGCCCCGGGGTTTTGTACGTGGGTGAAGTCGAGGAAGGGCAGTATATGCACCTTACTGTAAAGGGGGATCGATTTCACGACGAGCCATTTCGAGACCTGATCGATTATGACTACGACAGAGGCGATGAGGACTGCGATTCCGTATCTGTTCATATGAGGAAGGTATGAGTATATAGGATTCAGATTTTACTTCAACATTTTTTCTTCCGCATGCTCAATCCTTCCGAGGAAGTCTTCGGCGTAGGCCTTGTCCCGGGGACTGAGCAGGGCGAGCCCGGAGAACACCCCGGCGGCGGCTTCGTAATCACCCGATGCATAGAGAGCAGTGCCCAGGAGCCGGAGATTTTCGGACGCGAGCCTCTCCGAGGGAAGGCCGATGTAATCAGCGGTTTCAAGGTAAGGCGCGGCGTCCTCATAATTCCCGGTATTAATCAGCATCCTTCCGACGAGGTAATATGCGGGGGCGTATCCCGGCGAGCCTTGTATGGATTCCTCCATCGCAATCGCCTGAATGGCCCTGTCGCGGGTGGAGAAGAATTCCCTCGCGCCGCGTTCGGCGGGGCCGCCTTCATCGATAGCCGAAATCTTAACGTCGAGCTCGCGCTGAATATCGTCAGGGAGATAATCCCTTTCGATGCCCCTGAATATTTCGAGCGCGCCTTCCACGTCGCCCGACTGCCAGAGGGCGTTGGCCCTGAGGTTGGAGAGTATAGTCCTGTCGACCTTAGAAAGACTGTCCGGCTGTCCCGCGAGCTCGGCGGCTTTTTCGTAATCGCCGAGGTAGTAGGCGGAGTAGGCGAGGCCGTTGATCAGCGCGGGGTCTTTCTCGTCGAAGCCGCGCGCCTCAGAGAACAGCTCGCCGGCCCTGTAGAAATTCCCTGCGCCGTAGTAACCGAACGCCTCTTCCTTGAGAGCCGCCACCTTCCTCGCGCAGACTGCGCCGAAGATGCTCGGGGCGCCGAACCGTGCCCTGGCTATCGCGTCGGCCTCGGGGGGCGTGGGGACGGTTTCCAGAAAGGCCTTCCATTCGGCGATGAGGCCGGGAAGGGGTTTTCCATATACAGAGAAATCGCCGCTTCCGTAAACCTTCTTGAAATTCTCGATGCCGTACTGATCTATGAGGTACCTAGAAAATGAGCCCATGAGGGTGTAGCTGACGGCTGGCGCGGCGTACCAGAAACCGAGCCCTGTGATGGATTCGATGTCGGGGGCGAGCCCGGCCTGTATAATCACCTTCGACCATTGGTGAGGCGTGAAATCGTCGCCGCTCCAGTCGGCGGCGACGGCCAGCCCTTCGAGGAGGCCGATCTTGGGGCTTATTTTAAGGAACCGGTCGCCGAAGTCGGCGGACATGACGTGGACCAATTCGTGCTTCAATACCTGGTGCGGATATGAATCGTAGACGAGGTGTATCTCTTTATGTATCGGGTTTGCTATTGTCGTGTCGCCCGCGCCGACGACGCGTTTCCTGGTTTCGGTGTTCGGGTAGATATATGAACGTATCTTGTCCGTCGAATTTACGTTGAGATACTCCGCGAGCTCGCCGTATCTCCACTCGTGCTCGTCGGCGATGAGTTTTATGTGCCTCGCCTCGCGTGCGCCCGGGTCGTAGTAGATTACGAAGTGGTCCGTCTCGACGGAGGCGGGGAGAACCTTTTCAGTTATGTAGTCGCGAGGGAAGCTGACGCCCAGCTCCGACCTGTAGACGTGAGCCGCGACGAGGAGTGCGACGACCGATAGGAGCTTCACGGCGTCCCACGCGCCGATACGGCTGTACCCGAGGCCGTTCGCTATCGTGAGCACAACTAGGAAGAGGCATCCCCAGAGGGCTGTAATCGCTCTTGCGGCGACGAGGGTCGCCGTTACGGGGAGGACCGCGTCGTAGATAGGGCCGGGGAAGAATCCGAAGACGGGGTTATAGACGAAGAGCGACGGCTCGCTGTAGAGGACGTAGAGGGAGTAGATTATCGTTCCGATTATGATCAGCGCCCCGACTAGGAAACCGCGCGCCCTGAGCAGAAAACCTGTCAGCATGCCGAGCGTCGCGGAGAAGAAAACGCTAACGCATGTTATGAGAAGGTAGAAGACAATTCCCTCACGTATGTTGCAGCCGGCATTTATCAACGAGCTGGCGAGCCCGACCAGGAATACTACCAAAGCAGGATGATGTTGACCATGAAGACGGCGGAAACGCGGTCGGAAAGCCGCCGGCCGGAGGAATAGCCTCGGTAGTCCCTGTCCATGAGCTCGGCCGACATGAAGACGGAGATGAGGGAGAGGGCGAAGCCGGTTATGGCGGAGTATTCGAATCCGAGGACCCCCGCGAGAGGGAGGAATGTTGTGAGCACGGCGACGAGGATCGCGAGCCCGAGCGGTATGAGGACGATGTTCGAGAGAAGTATGCGTTCGAAATTCATGTGTAGTGTTCCGGAGGATTATATTTTAACATCAGTATGGGTGGGAAGGGTCTTAAAAGTAAAAGATAAATCCCCCTGGTTCCTCGCTTGCTCGGAACCGACCCTCCGGCTACACGAGGCTTCGCCGCGACAAGCCTTTTTCTAAGGGGGGATTAACGAGAGATTTCTCGCGTGCGCTCGAAATGACAGGATGAGATTGCCGCGGTCGCGGAAAGCGCTCCCTCGCAATGACAGATTAAAGATATGGATTCCAGATAAAGGCATTCTGGAATGACAACAAATCTCACCCTCACCCTTTATCCCTCTCCCCTCAAGGGAGAGGGGAGAATAAAAGGAGTCAGATTTTTAACGCTCATCCACTCGATTTTTTTAACGCCAATTTCGACGTCCCGGAAGTGTATTGCTTCGCTGCGAGGCAGCTTGCAATATTATAGATTTCGTAGGGAGGTTTGTATTCAATAGCGACTGACGTACGAACGGAGAAATAACAAATCCCCCCTGCCCCTCCGGCTTCGGCACAGCCTACGCCGCGACAGGCCTTTTTCTAAGGGGGGATGAAAGATAGATTTCTCACATTCGTTCGAAATGACAAAAGCACTTGACGGATTACTGGCGGAAGTGGATTCCAGATAAAGGCATTCTGGAATGACAGATTAAAAGATGACGGAAGGGTGGAGTCGCGGCAGGTGCCGCGACGTCGGATTCATGCACGCGCGGCGTGCTGGATTCCCGATCCGGCTTCGCCAAAAGGCTTCGCCGCGACAAGTACAAGCTTGATACTAAAGAAGGCAGGTTCTGAGCGGTACTGGATAAACACTTTTTCTGTAAGGGAACGGCTTCCGATTCCTCACTCGTTCGGAACCGTTGGGAAAGACACACGTAGTGTGTCTTTCGACGTAGCGATGCCGGAGATCGAGGCAACGTTTGCGCGGCGGTTGATGAATGCACGTTGCTGCTATGTCGATTCCCAACAGGAGCACACGTTGTGTGTCTTTCGACGTAGCGATGCCGGAGATTGAAGCAACGTTCGCACGTCACTTGATTGATGCAGGGGGCTGCTACGTCGTATGCCCGCGGACGCTGTCCGCGAGGTTTCTCGCATACGCTCAAAATGACAGATTGAAAGATAGACGCGCAGTGGGTGATTACAGCACTGGATTTGCTATGTCGGTTTCCTGCGGACGTGGTCCGCCTATTTGAACCAGCCGGCGCGGTAGAAGAAGTAGATCATCACAAGGGCAACGGCGGCCATGAAAAAGAGTATCGTGTGGTAGGCGAAATCCCAGTGGAGTATGGGCATGTTGTCGAAGTTCATGCCGTATATCCCGGCGACGAGGTTCAGCGGAAGGAATATGGCGGCTACTATGGTGAGTATCTTGAGCCTGTTATTCGTCCTGTCCTGGAGCATGAGATCGTAGTGCTGGTGAAGGTCTTCGAGCCTTCGCTCGTAGCGGCTGAGGAAACGGAAGCCGTTCCTGATCTCCTCTTCGAGGTTCTTGAAATTCTTTCCGAGCTTTCCGATGTTGAACGCCGGGCCTTCGTAGACGCTGAGAATGTTGATGCAGTAGAGCTGGTCCTCGACCATGATGTTGACCCGGTCGACATTCTTTTTGACGTGGAGTATCGCGTTTATGTCTATTGTCAGCTTCTCGGCGATTACCTTAGTGCTGAGGGTTGTGATGTCTTCGCGGAGCGCCATGTAGAGCGCGTAGTTTTTCTCGACGAGCTCGGCGAGTATGTAGTAGATGAGTGAGGAGATAGTCGCACGTTTTAAGTGAAGGTTGTCGCAGAGGTTAGATGCGAGCCTGCTCATCATACCGACCTCGTTTTTGTGGACCGTTATGAGAAGGGTCGGCATGCAGAGGAACGAGATGTACTCGATGACGAATTCCTCGGTGTCCGTTATGACGGGGAATTCGAAATAGAGCTCGAACTCGGAGTGGGCGACGGGAAGGTTTCGCTCCCTGAGGACGTAGTCGTCTATTATTGAATCGTCCTTTAATATGGGGCGGAGAAACTCTCTCAGCTCCTCCGGGTCCGGGTCGAGGATGTCGACCCACCTGAGCCTGCCGTCGTATATACCCGCGGGGTCGGGGGCCCCCCCGGTTTCCTCAGTCAGAAGAAGATTCTCGCCTATCGTGTAGGATTTGATCTTCAAGCGCGCTCTCCCTGGCCCTGCCGCCGAAGCCCTTTGCGGCCATCCCGTGCGAGTAGTATTGTAATGCGTATGGAATAAATTTGAAAGGAGCTTCACATGCTCTACATAATTGCGAAAACGGTTTTGACTGCGGCTGTTATAGTGGGGGCTTCGGAGCTCGGAAAGAGATATACGACGTTCGCAGCTCTCCTCCTTGCGCTCCCGCTTACCTCGCTCCTGGCGATGATCTGGCTTTACGCGGATACGAAGGACGCGGCGCGCGTGGCTGAGCTTTCGACGGGCATATTCTGGCTGGTGCTGCCGACGCTTCTCTTTTTTCTCGTCCTGCCGTGGCTGATAAAACAGGGGGTCGGGTTCTGGGTTTCGATGGGGGTGTCGGCGGTGGTGTTGGTAGTTTTTTACCTCGGCTACGCCGCTATCGGGAAGAAGCTCGGGCTTCCGCTCTAGGCTGCCGGGGCGGGTTACCCCTCGCAGAGCCTCTGCCTGAGCCTGGCCATCCCCGCGCGCATCCAGCTCTTCACCGTGCCGAGTGGTTCGTTCATGTGGGAGGAGATTTCTGTTTGGCTCATGCCGTGGAAGTAGGCGAGCTCGATGGAGCGCCTCTGGGACGCCGGAAGCTCGGAAAGGACGCTCTCTATGAGCTCCCTTTTCTGGCGGGTTTCGGTTTCCTCGTCGGGCGAGCCGGAATGGTCGGGCACGTCGTCGGGGAGAGTGTCCTGGAGGAACTTTCTCTTCTTTCCGGACCGGAGCCTGTCGATAGCGCGGCTGCGTGTGAGGGTGATGAGCCAAGCTGATGGCGAACCCCTGTCGGGGGAGTATTCGAGAGAGCGCTGCCAGATCTGGTTGAAGACGTCGAGCGAGACCTCGTCGGCATCGTCGTGGCTGGATAGAATCTTGACGGCGAGTCCGTAGACATGCGAGATTGTCTTGTCGTACAGCTTGCCGAGCGCCGATTCGCATCCGCGCGCTATTTTGGATAGGAGCTCTGCCAGCTCCTGTTCTAATTGAGGAAGGCGGCCGCGGCCGCCGGAATTGTCAGACATTCCTCCTCCAAAGCTCCGGTTACTAAATTTAACCTAATCGCGGTTTCATTACCAATCAATATTTACTGCAATTTATTGCACATTTGAAGTTTCGGCTTCTATTTCCGCTCCGGGGATTTTGCGCGGTTATAATATTTGAAAGCGGTTCAACCGAAACCGCTCCCCCGCCCGTATATTTAAATAAGCGGCGGTTTTATATATAATGTCAGAAAATCCCGAACGTCACACCCAGAGAAGATGCCCGGCCAGATGAGCGAAGTGTCGAGAGAAGAAGAGTTGATTCTGCTATATGTACTCGGCGCGCTCGAAGGAGAGGAACTCGAAGAAGCGGAGCGGCTCGTAGCCTCGGACACGGAAGAGGTGAGGCGAATGCTCGCGGATTACGAGTCCGTGGTTTCTCTCCTCCCCTACGCCGCAAAACCCGCAGTACCGTCGCCCGATCT
>JAGVLR010000227.1 GCA_020054175.1 Candidatus Dadabacteria bacterium | reverse complement strand
CGCATCTCGTAGTGGTTAACGATGGGTTTCTGATACGGCAGCTTATACGTGAGCGGATTGTGTATCTTCTCGGGCTCGACGTCCGTCAGCTCCGGAATGTAGCGTTTTATGTAAACGCAGTCCGGGTCGAAGTTCTGCGACTGCAGGAGCGGGTTGAATATTCTGAACGGCTTCGGGTCGGCCCCGCACGACGCGGACCACTGCCAGTTCCCTATGTCCACCGTCTCGTCGTAATCTATCAGATGATCGAAGAAGTGCCTGTCGCCCCAGCGCCAGTCGGTGATGAGGTCTTTCGTCAGAAACGAGGCGACGATCATCCTCACACGGTTATGCATCCAGCCTTCCTGTTCGAGCTGCTTCATTCCCGCGTCGACAATCGGATAGCCTGTCCGGCCGTCGCGCCAGGCGTCGTACCATGCTTCTGTGTTTATCCATTTTATGTTGCGCCGCTTCTCCTGGAACTCGAGCCCGCGCGTCTCGGGGAAGTGATGCATGATGTGATACCAGAATTCCCTCCACGCCAGCTCCGACACGTACGCCGCCGTCGCCGGGCTTCCGCCCGAAGCGCCTTCGTAAACGCGCCTCACGGATACGATGCCGAACCTTAAATAAGGCGAAAGCCTCGACGTGCCGTCCATCCATGGAAAGTCGCGCGTCTCGGCGTAATTCGCGAAGTCGAACTCCGAGAGCCTCTTCCCGGGAAAGTCTATGGGCCATCCGGCAAGCTTCCCCGCGCCGAGCGGTTCGAGATGCTTTTCGGCGGGCGGAATTTCGAGCGCGGGAGATGCGATGCGCTCGGGGCCTGGCAGGGGAGGGTGTTTCCGCTTTCCCTGCCAGAAATTGAAGAACGAGCTGAACGTTTTTCTCTGCTCTATCTCGTGCGGCGGGACTAAAAACGTATCGTCGAATTTCTTGAACGCGACCCCGTTCAGCCTGCACTGGTGCTCGACGCCGAGGTCTCTCTTGACCCCTGCAAAACCGTATGCCCTGTTCGAGTACACCGCCTCGATCTGGTGCGACTTCATGAGCGCGGGTATGACCTCCTCGGCTTTCCCGCGGAGTATGACGAGGTACGACCCGAGGGCCCTCAGGTCGCGGTCGAGGGCGAGGAGCGCATCGGCGAGAAATCCCACGCGCTTGTTCCCGGGCCCGTGCTTCGAAAGGATCCCGTCTTCGAGCACGAATACCGGTACTACTTCCCCGCTGTCCCTGACGGCGTTAGAAAGACCGGTGTTGTCCACCGTCCTCAGGTCCCGCTTAAACCAGAATAATGACCTTCCGTAAATCATGTGCCTTTTGTTTCTCCTTCAGTTTGTTTCCGGCGCTTCCGGCCGCCGGCGTAAAAACGTGACCGTCCCGTTTCCAGTCATAATCGGGGAGCGGGGCGGCGGGTGCACGCATTCCGTTCGGGCCATGCATCCGCCTTCGGTCGATACTTCAATTCTACTCGCTAATTTACCGGCATTCCACCTGAATTTGCGCTCTGAATAATTCGCGGGACCCGGCGCGGATGCGCTAATGGTGAGAGTATGGCGCCCTCCGGCCGGAGGGCGCCTCCATACCCCGTAAAAGCGGACGCCGAGGATGCGTCCACCGGGGTTATTAAGCCGTTTTCGCCCTTCTTCTGATGACGAGAAGCGACGCTATGCCCGCCATCCCGGTGAATGCCATGAGTCCCCATTCCGACATGGTGGGAATTGGGGTAATTGCGCCCCTGAGGGATATCGTGCAGGCTGTCCAGGGTATAGGAGTTCCTATGGGGAAGATAAGCTCCTCGATCTCCTCGGCAACCGGTACATAGCTCCCGATTCCTATTATATACGAGAATTGTTCCGTCGTGCTGAACGCCACAGACGTGAAAGCCGCCTCGATGATTTCCTGGTTCAGCAGGAGCAATTCGTCGTCCCCGCCCAATGCGATGACGCGGAGCACCGACGAGTTCGTCTCCGTGGCCACAGACGGGATTGTTATAATGCCGGAGACCGCGCTCCTGCACTCCGAGTCGATGACAGGATCGTCCGTATCGGCGCCCGCGTATCTCAGTATGGCGGCGGTGAAAACGTCCGTATTCTGCGTCCACCTGCAGGCAGCTTCGCTCAGGCCGTCTCCGGCCGGCTTCGTATATATGCCGAGTATGCAGCTGCCTCCGCCGCAGCTCGATTCCGCGGCCGGAGACCAGCCGCCGGGAACAGGCGTCAGGAAATCGTTAGCGCCGGAAGAAAATGTCGAGCAGACGACCACATCGAGATTGCCCGGCGAGACTTCGAAGAACTCGACTCTCCCTTCTGTGCCATTGAAGTCCTCGCCGTTGTTAACGCCGCCGCCCGTGAGAATCATTCGCGCGCTGGCCGGGGCGGAAAGTAGAAAGAGAAAAGCGAGTAAGAACAAGACTGTGGATATTCCGGGCATGTCGCATCCTCCAAACGAGATATGCGATTTTATCATACGACGGCTGGTTTTTGCAAATTAGCGACATAGAAAGGTATATCAAAACCGATTCAGGCGCAGCTTCACCTGCATGAGATGCTTAACGCGGCCGAAGGGAATGCATGGGGAGAATCCAAGCAGGTCTTACGGGAGAGTTTTTATTCGTGAATAATTTTGTGCAGCTTATCGTTTATGGCTTCCAGTCTTCCGGCGCGGGTTTCGTATGAGATATGCGCGCCGAGAGCTTCCTGCATTAAGGAAGATTCTGTTATGTCCTTGAACCACTTTACTAGGTATGACCTGACTTCTGCAGACGATTTCGCTACTTCTTCGACAAGTCCCAGGTTGTTGTCGAGTATATAGACTATATCCTCGAAGTCCCAACTGGTGCGAGGATCGTTTTGTCCCCTGCTGCTATAAGCTTCGAATTTTGTCGCCAGAAAATGGGGAGTATCAAGAACATTGATTTCGGCGTTTCCAATGTCGACTTTTCTGAGATTTTTCATTCCCGATTCGAACCACCTGTTGGAAGACGCCCATCCAACCTCGCTCGTGCTCATCACATCCACGAGAATATCCCCGAGCCTGAATCTGCATATCACGTTTTCGAAGGGGTCTCGTGTAAAACCTCTTTCCGCCAGATCTTCCTCAAGCCGGCTCAGCTCGTTAATACTGGCTATCTGAACCATTATGTCTACATCCTTGGTCGGCCTCGCGTCCTCGGCAGCCGGGTCGTCGGCATAAAGGGCAGTCACCACGCCACCGACATATACCACCCGGTTATTAATATCTCTAAGAGCCCTAGCGACTGTTTTTACTGCTTCGATATTCGCAGCTCTGTTTTTCATTCTCTTAAATAATCCTGGATTCGATTTCTTGCAAAGCCATAGCCGTTTCTCTCGACTTTCCCACTCGTATCGCATCTACCAGAGCTAATAATTCGTGGAGGCGTTCGTTTCGATAACAAGCTACGGGTGCTGCCGGATAAAGCGGATCGATAGCCTGACCCCTGAAGTTTCCTGATGCGAACGGCCATACATAGTCGGAATTACTCGCTATTATGTTACTTAGAGGAGGTGCCGAGTGTGCAGTCGGTAACCCACGTGCGATCGGTCCTGGTTGCACGGGAAAAACGTATTTTAAACCATGCTCGATGAACTCGAGAAGCGAGTTTTTCATTACCAGCCTTTTATCCGCGCTTAAGAGTCCCGAATAGGAGGATCTGTGAAGAGACTCGCTTACCTCGCTAGCACTGACCAGCAGTTTGATCGAAACATCCTTCATCGTCCAATTCTCGTTTTTTAATGAAGCGATCCATACCAAGATAGCTATATCCTGTGGTCTCATGCCTCCATGTTTTTTCATATTAGCACCCTTTCATTTTGCAATTCGCGATTCGCGAATCGCGAATTCACAAAAGAATAATTCATAATAAACATGTAATCAATGGCCTTTACACACAAGCTATCAGGATTAACGGAATACACTGCTCCACATTAAGAGCTTGACCTGGAGCTGGACAAATGGCTTCAATATCACAACAGGAATTATCTCCTAGACGTTTAATAGAATCTGAAGGTGTTTTTTTATTTAGCTTGGCTTAGTTTTCGGAGAGAAGACCACTGAATTCAGCTCAGGCGGTCGATTGCGCAAGTTTTGGTGATGTATACGAGGCCGGCGATTCCAGGTTAAGGTTTGCTATCATTTTCATGCGCTCAGGTTTTTATTTCATGCTTCTGCATTTCTGTGAGTTTATATATCTTATCGAATGACAATGAAGGTGTGGATTTTTCTGTACCGGCGATGTAGGTTTCGCCGTTGAATTCTAACGCGGCGAGCTGGTTTTCGGGTACGTTCTGGGATTGCAGGAGCCGAATTGTTTTGCCGTCTCCCGGGTCGATAGTTTCAAGTGACAGGCGATGGTTGTCGTTGTATATAGACGGTCTGCAATGTACGAGTTTTAGTGTTAGATTGTCAGACATTTTTCACCTCCAATATAAGATTCTTGCGGAAGCAGAAAAAATGATTTCTATATTGATTGACCTCCCCCCCTCACTTTTTAAACCATGTCAATTGAGAATAATGATAAAAAGATTCACGTCAATCGAGAATTAAGGATAAAAGATTATTGTTTTAACCTCAATGGGATGTTTCATGCCGGATATAAAAACGACTGGAGAGAACTTGACCTGGCTCCCTGCAAGACCATATCTAAGTTAAAATTATCATATTGCGACCCTCACCCAAAAGCTGCCCGCCGGGGCCCCCGTTGTTTATAACAGGCAGCTCTTTAAAGCGCCGCTGTTCGAGGATTCGGCCATTTTCTTGAGAGCGGCCTTTTCTATCTGCCTTATGCGCTCCCTCGTTACGCCGAACCTCCCGCCTATCTCGTCGAGCGTGTAGGCCTTTTCCGTGTCGAGCCCGTATCTCATTCTTATGATCTCGGCCTCTTTATCGGAAAGAGCCGAGAGCGTCTCTTCGAGAAGGTCTTTCATCTCCCTCTCGGCGTGCGACGACTCCTGACCGTATATCTCGTTGTCGGGAAGAAGGTCCATGTAGCTCCTTCCGCTTTCGCCGCCTATCGGCTTGTCGAGCGAAAGCACTCCGTCGGACCCGTCGAGGACAGCCTTAACGATTTCCTCGGAAAGCCCGGCCTTCTCGGCTATCTCGTGGGGAAGCGGCGTCCTGCCCGTTTCCTTGATGAGCGCGTACTTCGCCCTGAAGACCTTCCCCGACTGCTCCATAACATAGACGGGAATTTTTATCGTTTTCGTTTTCTCGGCTATTGCGCGCGAGAGCGACTGCTGTATCCACCATGCCGCGTAGGTCGAGAATTTGAATCCCTTCGTGTGGTCGAACTTATCGACGGCCCTTATCAGGCCGAGGTTTCCTTCCTGGACGAGGTCCGTCAGCGGAAGCCCGCGCCCGAGGTGCTTCTTCGCGATGCTCACGACGAGCCTCAGGTTGGACCTTATAAACCTGTCCTTAAGCTCGTGCGCCTTTTCGGAATACTCCTTAATCTCGGCGCCGAGCGTATCGGCGTCGGCTTCTATTTTCTTTCTCCTGCGAGGGTTCGAAAGCAGCTCCACCTGCTTCTGGATCTCCTTCACCTTCTTCTCGCATTCCTTGATGCCCGCGCCAAGCTCCTGCTCGTCGGCCTGCGTCAACAGGGGCTCGGTCAGAAGGTCTCTGAAGTAGACCTGCAAGACCTTCTCTTCCTCGTAGCGGGTCCACCTGTCGGAGCCGCGCTTTCCCTTCTTTCCGTGCCGACCATACTCCCTGCCCTCGTCTTCGTCGACTTCGCGGTCTTCGTATACGAGGCCGCGCGCGGAGTCGTCCCCAGCCGTGTCGTAATAGTCTTCGCTCCCGTCGCGTAATTCTTTCTCACGGTAGGCCGTATCTTTAAAGCTTTCTTTCGTATTAATCATTGTTCCCCCCCTATCCGTATAACCTATATATATCCCTTTAGATTGCATTTACAAGGGTCGGGATTCATATATTCCGGAAATAACGGCGCAATAAGCCCGAATCGCAGGCTTTTCATGCTGAAATGGTGGTTTCGGATCGAAACGTGCTCTGAAATGTTAAAAAACACGCGGAATTCCCGTCTGTTTTTACGCCGGGATCTTCCTGATTTAGTCACGCAAGTTGAGATGCATTCAGGAGGGCGTGGGATTCACATGATTTAAAATCGGGCGTCGGGGCCCGCCGGGCCCCGATTATATCTGTAACGTTACCGGCCGGGCGTCAAGCCGTCCTCGTCCCTCTCCTTATCGCCCATATAGAAGCCGCGGCCGTGAGCGCGGCGAATATGCCCATGCCCCATTCCGACATGGTCGGTATCGGCCTCGGGCCGAAAGAGCTGCTCCTGAGCGCTATCGTGCAGGCCCTCCAGTCGCCCTGCTCGGTTATCCAGGGGGCGAAGATCGCAAAATCGAACGTGTCCGTCGGCCCCGCTTCGTCGAAGAAGGAGGTTGTCGCTCCATTGATCTGAATTGCCGATCCGGTTGATGTGACCGACAGAATAGCGGTGTCGAGGACATCGAAAGGCGCGTTGTTAATTCCCGGAAAAATCGGCGTGTTCTGGGTCAGCGTCCTTATAACGGCCGAGTTCGCCTCGGTTTCGATCGAAGGGGCGAGCGGCAATCCCGAGCCGGAAGAGCATGCGATATCTATAACTGGGTTTTCAGGGTCGTAGCCCGTGTACATGAATGCGGCGACTCCGGCGATCGTAGTCGTCTCCGTCCATCTGCAGGTTGCCTCGAAAACGTCCGGCGTAGGACGCACCCCGGCGTATACTCCCTGTATACAGCTTCTGGAGCCGCCGCAGCTCCCCTCCGAAAGAGGCGCCCACTCGGCGGGCGTAAAGCCGAGGAACGAGTTCGTTCCGTTCGAGCCGGTTCCGCACATGTATACGAAGAATTCTCTTAGCGGACTTGCGGCGAGCCCCCCTGTAAATTCGGTGAACGAGCCGAAGTTGCCGTCGGAATATGCGCCGGTTCGAGTTATGGCGTGAGAAATACCGGCTGTAATGCTGAAAAAACAGATTGAGAGAAAAAGTACACCCGTACACTTAGACATATTTTTCATCCTCCTCATAAATCCAAATATATCCAAACCGCGATGGATGAATTCTATCATAAATGAATTAACTCTTGTAGCTCTTAATGAGCGATGAAGAAGAATTTAAAAGAAGACGTTCCGGGAACGTTGAAGGCCGGGAAGAATGGATGCCGAAAAATACAGTTTGGCGCTATAATTAAACCGTTGCCTTAAACATAGCCGGAAGAAACTGACGCACCGCCGCACGAATCGTCGTCAAAGATGTGAAACGAAAGCTCAAGAGGATGAATATGATACCGAGATTAATTTGCGCACTGATACTTCTACCGGCGCTTCTGCTTCTCACATACGGCGGCTGCGGCGGATCGGGAGGGAGCGGCCCTACGCCGACGCCTGTTCCTACTCCTCAGCCGACGCCTCAGCCCACGCCCCAGCCGGGAGCGTGCAACTCGCCCGTGCTGAATTCGCCATACGTAACCGGCGGCACAGAGGAATTCTATTCGTTCACGCAGTCGGACGGCACCCTCGATACAAGGCTCTTTTCCGACGGGTCGACGGTATACGTGCTCGTCAGCGACGGCTCGACGATATTCGGCTTCAGGGCCGCGCCCGAGGCCGCGGGAACTTCGTGCCTGATGTTCTCGGCATCGGCCGATTTCGACATGGACGGCACGTTCGACGAAACGGCTTCCAGCTTCGGAAGCTCGTGCATCAGGCTCGAGAACGGGGCCGAGTTCACATTCGTCGACGGCCCGAGCCAGGTCGACGCGTCGCAGGAATTCGAGAACCAGCTGCTCCTTCTTTACAACCAGCTTCTTTTCTTCAACATCACTGCACCGCTTTCGTGCAGCGGCATAGACCCTGTCGCGGGAAGCGGAGTTTACGAATCGCTCCTGTCGCAGCTCGAATCGCAGAACAATACGCTCTAAAGGGGCGGAAATCTGAATCCGGGACGGGGTTAAGCGGGCATTTCATAAAAGCCCGCTTTGCGCCCGGAGATGGAATTTTCTGACACCGCCTGAAATGAAAGACCGGCCTCGCGGGCCGGTCTTTTTTTATTCGGGATTGTATAACTGAAAGCGGGATTAAGCCGTCCTCGTTCTTCTCCTGATAGCCCATATGGAAGCCGCAGCCGTGAGCGCGACGAATATTCCCATGCCCCATTCCGACATGGTGGGGATCGGCCTGACCCGGCTGTCTGCCCTGAGTCCTATAGTGCAAGCCCTCCAGGGGGCCTGCGCCTCAGGCTGGTTTATTTCGGCCGCGAGGTTGATTTCGAACTCATCCGTCGAGCCGTT
>JAGVLR010000207.1 GCA_020054175.1 Candidatus Dadabacteria bacterium | reverse complement strand
TGGCCCGCTTCGCGGCCTCCTCGTTTATGACACCTATCTGCATCCATATCACCTTAGCACCTATCTTTATAGCATCCTCGACTATGGGCGGGACGTCCTCCGGTTTTCTGAATATGTCGACGACGTCCACCTTCTCCGGGATGTCGAGGAGGCTCGGATAGCATTTCTCCCCGAGTATCTCCTTCTGCCCGGGATTGACCGGGATTATTTTGTATCCGTGGTCCTTGAGATATTTAGCGGCGAAGTTGCTTGGCCTGTGCCACTTGTCCGAAAGCCCGACGACCGCTATGGTCTTATACTCCGCCAGTATGCGGCGGAGGGTTTGTATGTCTTCCATTTATCTTTCCTTTGCTGGGCGTCCCGGAATCCATGAAGGCTTCCGGGATTCAATATAAAATTTACACTAGATACGAAATTTCGCACGGGCACCGCTCCGAGGCGATGTAAAGAGCATTACTTTCTGATCTTCTTCATGTAGCGAAAATAGGCGAGGAGGTCGTCGAGGGAGCTTTCTGTCAGGTCCGGATGATCGGGCATGTGGGTGTAGCGGTATTGCGACGGGTGCTTTATGAACTCCTTTATCATGTAGTCGGAGCGGTATTCGACTATGCTCTTCGGGGCGTTAAGGTCGGGGCCTATCTTTCCGCCCTGCCCGTTCATCGAATGGCACCTGACGCACCTTCCCTTGAAGAGCTCGTAGCCCTTATACGCCGCTGAACCCGTAGCCGCGCCCTTCGGGAACACGAGCGGATACTGGTCCTGAAATCGCATGAGGTTTATTGAGGCTATCTGCCAGGGCCAGGGGAATTCGTTCACAGGCGTCTGGTCCTTACCTGTCCAGACGAGGTAGAAAGGCCCGGGGTCTATTCCCTGGCTTCCCACGGGCTCCCACTTATCAGATTCAAGGTCAGCATAGACTATGTATCCGCCCGGCTCCGAGACCTTTGATAAGAGGGCGACGGCGTTATATCCGTCGAGTGCGACAAACGCGACATCCGTATATTCCGGGCTTTTAAGTTTGTCACCGAACCCAAGTCGAAGGACGTCACCGAGAGCGAAGCCCTCGTACCTCTTCATCTTCTTGTACTCGATGTCGTAGAGCTCGATGCGCCGGGGTTCGAGCTTCGACTTGAGCGCCGAAAGCTTAAACACGTTTACGG
The DNA here is from genome assembly GCA_020054175.1 of Candidatus Dadabacteria bacterium. Classification (GTDB taxonomy): domain Bacteria; phylum Desulfobacterota_D; class UBA1144; order Nemesobacterales; family UBA2774; genus JADLGH01. Next base: position 12,424 of record JAGVLR010000207.1, on the reverse strand, counting down.
TTTTTCCCGCTATTTGGAATTCGATGGACGGGTCCGGATTTTGACCGTTCGCATCCGACGGAACAAGGAGAGAAACTGTAAAGACGAATATAACGAGGCGAATTAAATGCAAGACTGAAACTTGAGTCGTCTTACGCACAGCTCACCTCTCGACGACCTCGACGTTATCGGTTTTTTCGACCTTGTACGTGACGCTGCCCGACCTGCCGGACGAATCGACGACGACGAGGTTGTGTGTGCCCGCTTCGAGCGGAATGAAAGTCCGCCTGTAGGGTTTGGTGGCCGCTATGAGCTTCCCGTTCTGGTACCAGTAGAGCATGTCTACTTCCTCGCTTACCCTCGCTATGAGCTCGACCCTCTGGTACTCGGAAGGCATGCCGTTAAGAACCCGGTAGGGTGTCGTTCTATCGGGCGAAACTACTTTAGGAGGACTTTCGGACGGAACGTCCTTGCACAGCGGGCTGAGCGGCGGTATGGCCTCTACGGACTTTCCCTCGGCCATACGCCACGCGACGAGCTCCGCCGGATACGTCGTCACGGTGCGGGCCTCGTGGGGGCGCTCGCCTATGCATTCCCCGAGGAGAAGCTCGCCCGTTTCCTTGTCGACGAATATCCGCTTCGAATAGGTATCTCTCTCTAAGCGGGAAACGCCCTTCACGTACGTCACCTTGTCCCTCTGTCCGCAGTAGGGCGTCGGCAGCAAGTGGCTCGACCTGCAGACCTCTATCGTCTCGAGATTGAGCCCGTCGGGCATCGCTATCCTGGAGCCGTTGCCCTCTATCCCACGGAAAAGGTCGAAAAGTATTGGGGCGGCGTGTCCGGAGCCAGAAATGCCTTTCTGTCCCCTGCCGCCGGGATTGCCGACCCAGACGCCTATCGTGTAGCGGGTCGAATAACCGAGGGACCACGCGTCTCTGTGTCCGTAAGAAGTGCCGGTCTTCCACGCGACCTCTGGCACGTCTCTCGTGAGCGCCCATGTATTCGAAGACATATCCGGCCGTTTGAGCTCGGCGAGTGCGTCCGTCGTGAGGTAGGAGGCCTCCCGCGAAAAGAGCCTCGTTTCATCGTAGCTCCGCGTCTCGTCCTCTATCACCTTGAGCGGGCGGTGAATGCCGCCCGACGCGAGCGTGGCGTAGAGATTCGTGAGGTCGAGAAGCGTCACCTCGCCGGCGCCGAGTATGAGCGGAAGTCCGTACTTGCCGGACGGCCTGTCGAGAGTAGCAAGCCCGCCCCTCAGGAGAAGCTCGTGAAAGTCTCTCAGCCCAACCTGGGCGAGAAGCCTCACAGCCGGAGCGTTCAGAGACAGTATGAGTGCGTGTCTGAGCGTTATATGTCCGCGGTAAGTGCCGTCGTAGTTTTCGGCGATGTAACCCGAATAATCCGTGGGCACGTCGAGGACGTATGTGTCCGGGATGACGAGCCCGAGGTCTATCGCCATCGCATAGAGGAATGGCTTCAATGCCGAACCCGGCGAGCGGCGGGCGAGCGCGAGATTGACCTGCCCGGAATTCTTTTTATCGAAGTAGTCTGCAGAGCCGACGAGCGCCTTAAGGCTCCGCGTCTCGTTGTCTATGACGACTATGGCGAGGTTTTCTATGCCGTCGCGCCTGAGGTTATCCAGGTGCCTTCCGGCTATCTCACTGGCTATACGCTGTATGGAGGAATCGAGCGTCGTCCGGGCGCTCTCACCCCTCGAAACCTTTTGGTACACGTACTCCGAGAAATGCGGCGCCGAGAACGGCTGGAGCTTTCTCTTCGAAGGAACGGGCTCCTTCGAGTACCTCTCGGCCTCTTCCTTCGTGAACACGCCCCTTCCCGCAAGCTGGTCGAGGACCTTATTCCTCTCACGGAGTGCGGCCTCGGAATTGCGCGTCGGGTCGTAAGCGACGGGCGAGCGCGGTAGCGCGGTCAGGAGCGCAATCTCTGCCGGAGAAAGCGCCCGCGGCGACTTCCCGAAGTAAAAATACGAAGCGGCCGCGACGCCCTCTATATTCCCGCCGTAGGGAGCGACGTTGAGATATATTTCGAGGAGCTGGTTGTCGTCGTAATGCCACTTGAGCTGAAACGCGCGGAAGGCCTCTTTTATTTTAGAGTTGACGTTCCGGCTCTTGGGCTCGGCCATTCGCGCTATCTGCATGGGTATCGTCGAGGCCCCGGAGACGACCCTCCCTGCCCTGGCGTTCACGTAAAACGCGCGGACGAGCGCGAGCGGGTTTACTCCCGGATGGTGATGGAACCACCTGTCCTCGGAAGCTATGACGGCCTCTACGAGCCTGGGCGATATGTCTTCGAGCCCGACCTCGAACCGCCAGCGGTTGTCCTCGGGCAGGAAGAACCTGAGAGGCCTTCCCTGGCTATCATATACGACGGCCGCAGTCTTTCTGTGTATCGATCCCTCGGGAAACGGGAAGAAGTAGTCAGCTGCGAGGAACAGCAAGAACGCGTCCACCGCCAGCATCAAAACGGCGACACACGCTCCGGCTGTCCATTTCAGATAACTCTTCTTATTTCCGCTTCGCCTCATACCGTTTCTGCCAGTTACTGCTTAAGCTTCACCTCGAACGGCTCGCCTATCTTGCCGGTGAATCTGATATTTGGCGAATACATGGCCTCTGCCTGGACGGGCGGGACGGCGAATGTACCGGGATTCACGACGCGAAGGAGGGCGTAGAAGTTGTACCACTTTGCATCGGGAAGGTCCGTGAATATCAGTATCCTGTCGTCCCTTATGTCCATGTACTCCGGCTCGGTCGTATTGCCAGTCGCCCATTTCAGGGTTTCTGTCGTTTTAAGGCGCGGGTTCTCGACCTCGAACCCCGAGGGGAGAAGGTTTTCTATGACCACGTTCTCAATCGGGCCGGCTCCGCTCTGGATCTTCGACCTGACGACTATAAGATCGCCCTGCGCGATATTCTTCTGGTCTACAGGCGCGCCGTCCCTGGTGAGAAATTCCCTCAGGACCGAAAGGCCTTCCTCGACGGGCTTAAAGCCCTTTGGCGTCGGAGTGCCACTCGTGAGGACGGTATAGAAGGCGCTCCCATCCTTATATTCCTCATCCATGTTTATTACTATCGGCTGGTCCCCCTCGATGTCAGTGAGTGAAAGAATCTTCTCGCTCTTGAACGTCGCCACCTGTTTTCCGTCAATTGTGACGGTACCCATGAACGGCGGCGCTTCGGACTGTTTCTTCACGAACTCGCCGATCGCGAGGAGGGCGAACGAGCTCTCCTGCGTCGTCCACCATTGACTGAGCTGCGCGTCTCTCGACAGCCTGTCGACAAGCGCCGGGACCCTCGGGTCATCGGGATTGAGATCCAGGATAGCCAGGAGCAATATCGCCCTGTTTCTTATAGTCGAGTTGAAGTTCCCGCCCGTCTGCCTCGCGATCTCCTCGACGTCGTTTACTCCCTTAAGGAGCTGCTCCAGCGCGGAGGCGTCACCGGAGCCCGCGTAGGCCCCGCCGAGGAGGGCTTTCGATTCGATGGTGAGCTCACCCTTGTAGCGATCTCTTATAAAATCCATCGTTCCCATGTCGGGCTTCCCGTCGCGGCTTAGGACGTAAAGCGCGTAGACGGCGAGCTCGAGCTCGTTCGTGCTGTATTCCTGCTGCGCCTTGGCCGTGTCCCTCACGTATGCCATGGCGTTCGAGTAAAGCGAATCGTCGACGAAGTAGCCGGCCTTCCTGGCCTCGACGAGAAAATGGGCCGCGTAGATGCTCGCCCACGGCTCCGCCGACTCTCCTCCGGGCCAGAGCGAAAATCCGCCGCCGTCCATCTGCATAGATGCGATCTGACGAATGCCGTCCTGGACTAGTACAGCCGGGTCAGCTTTCTCGAATAGCGATGGGTCTATCTTGCGTGCGATGTCGGAAAGATAAATCAGCGGGAAGACGCGCGACGTTATCTGCTCGAGGCACCCGTAGGGGTACTGGAGAAGGTAATCGAGCTTTCCGGAGAACTGTATCAGCGGAAGCCTGCTGACGTAAAGGTCTCTCTTTATAGTCCCTGCTCTGTAAGCGTCGGAGGCGACGGGTACCTCGAATTTATGCGAGTCTATCCTGCCGATGGCCTCTTCCCTTTTCGCCGGGAGGTCGGGCAGGACAGGCACGTCGATATCGGACGACGTCGATTCCCCGTTGCCGGAAGCGGTGATATTTACCGACAGCGCCCCCGTGACGTCTTCTGTATCGACGGTGAAGTAAACTGTTCTTTCGCCGCCGTCGGGTATCGAGACGTCGAGCGCTGCTTCCTTCGATTGTGGTGAGCCGCCCTTCTGCCCCGCGCCGTCTATGACGCCGACCGAAGCCGGGCCCGTTATTTTCATGTTTACGGTAATCGCGCCGTCTTTCTTCGTATCGTTCCTGACGGAGACGGGTATTATGACGCTCTCGTTAAGTGAGAAGAACCTCGGCACAGTGGGCAGGAGCACGATCGGGGATTTCACTTTCGTGAACTTCTCGTCCGAGCCGAATTCCTCGCCCCTCGTGGCGACGGCCATAATCCTGACCGCGCCCTGGAACTGCGGCATGTCTATTTTATAGGAGACGTTCCCCTCGCCGTCCGCCTCGAGCGGGCCGGACCAGAACGCTACCGGCTTCACCCTTCTGATTCCCTGCGTGCTCAGGAACTGCATTTCCTTTCTCGCGCCAAAGCCCCCGCCCGCGGGCGAGAGACCTATCGAGACGTCGGGCAGAAGGAGAGAGAATGTATCGTAGGCCGCGACTTCGAGGGCGAGCTTTCTGTAAAAGAACGTGAATGGATCGGCTGTCTTCTGGTCGATGAGCTGGAGTATCCCCTCGTCGACGACTGCAACCGTCACCGTCGCCCCGGGAAGTGTTTTGACACCTACCTCCAGAGGAGTGAGTGGCTTTATCTCCTCCGGCGCGGTTATCTCGACCGTGGCCTTGTTGGCCGTCCGGTCGACGTTAATCGGAATCGCTCCGAACGCCCTTCCCGCGGAGCCCGGCTCGAGCTCCTTCACGCCCCTTACGAGTGTAGCCGTGACGTAAGCATTCGGCCTGTATTTGTCACTTATGGGAATATTTATCGCGGCGGTGTTGCCGTCGATGCTGTAGGTCTCGGTATAGTAGACCTCGTCCCTTTCGACTGTGACGAGGAGCTTCCCTGAGAACGGTGCGCGAACCTGAAGATTGGCAGTTTCACCCGGCATATATTCCTTCTTTTCGAGGTCGAGCTCTATGCGCGCAGGGTTCTCGACAGCCCACGGGGAGAAGCCCCATCCGCTTGCGTAGAACTGCACTTGTGTCGAAGAGCCGCCTTTCGGGTCGGTCAGGACGACCCTGTAGCTCCCGAACTCGGGGGGCGTAACCGTGAAGCTCCCTTTCGGCGAGCCGCCGTCTATGGAAAACGCATTTACGAGGACAGAATCGCGCTTCGATTCATACTTGTAGTTTCCGGAAGCTGTTCTTCGGAGGACTGTGTTCCACACGTCTTTATAGAACTCCGCCTTGAGCCCGCCGGTATTCACCTCTTCCGTGCCCTCGCCTTCGTCGCGAGAGCGACGTATTCGAGCTCGACCTCCTTTCCGGGCTCGGCGTACTTCTCAGGGTCTTTCAGCTTGAGGCCGATATAATAGGGATAGGGATCGACGTTCACGCGCCGGGTCGCGTTCACGCCGCGCCCGCCCGTCTCCTGAACGCGCGCGGATATCTGTGCCTGAAGCGACGACGGGGGCCGGAGCCCGTCGGGTATGGACGCCGTGAAGCTCGTATTGCCGTTTGCGTCGAGCGTGCCCTCGCCGCGGAAGATTTCCTTCGATTCGAAAGTTCTGTCAGGGTTCGTGAAGACGTAGCCCTTGTAATTCTCGGGGAGGAACGGCCTTTCGACGAGGTCGACGAGGGTTTCGACGGAGAGCCCCGAAGCGGGCGGCCCGAAGAGATACGCACTCGAGACATCGTATTTCAGCTCTTTTCCGACGCCGACCGCAGCTTCGTCGGTTTCTATTCTCACCCTTATCCGGTCGGGGATGAATTCCTCTACCTGGAACATGTACTGCCCTATAACCTCGTCGCCGGCCCTGACTTCCAGGGTGTTGTTACCCGTGGGGGCGAATTCCGGTATGTCGATGGAAAATGAAACCATGCCCTCGGGGCTCAGGGTTTCCTTTATTGTCCTCGCGACGCGGCCCCTCGCGTCTATCTGCTTCAGTATTATAGGCATCGGCGCGGGGGTGTTGAGGTTTGCGTCCCTGACTATTGCTACGCCATTGGCGGTTTCACCGGGACGGTAGATGTCCCTCTCGCCGTACACGTAAGCGCTGTAGCCCTGAAGAGACGGCACGGCGCCGCCGACGTCGAGACCGGATGTATCTATAAGCATGTTATCGAGAAGAAGGAAGCTGAAGTCGCCGCCCTTCTGCACTGTGATCATATACGGCCTTCCCTTCTTATCGTCTCCGGCGGCCTTGTCCGTTTCGAATATGCCCTTCGAGTTCGTGGTTCCGCTGGCGATGAGCTGGTTCTTGTCGCTCAGGATTCTGACGTTCGCCCCGGCAATCGGCTCGAGAGTTGAGAATGAGCTGGCCCACACGAGGAACCCGTCCTTGCCTTTTTTGGCGACTATGCCGATGTCCGTTATGAGGACCCATTTCTGAACCCCCTGATACTGCCCCTGCGGCAGAATGCCGACCTGGTAGAGCCCGGGCTCGTTCTCAGGGATATATTTTTTGAGGTCGAGGACAGTCGTTACTTCCTGGTTTTGCTTGTCAGCGATCTTGAAGCCGTAAGCCTCCGCCACCCGGCCCCCGAAGAAATCCCCGACGGAGCCCTGGTAGAATTCGTCCCTCCATACGGAATATCCGTATGACTGAAAGAGGAAGAAGAGGTTATTGAGGTAGACCTTGTCGACCGTGAGGTCTACGGTATTTATGTTTATGGATTTGAGAGCGACTGCCTTCGTGCCCTTTGAGTCGAGGAACATGCCCGGGCTTTCGAATTCGATTGTCGGGTCGAGATTCGCGAACTGGATCTCCTTTTTATACTCCTCCCGCAAAACGGCGTCGTCGAGCGCCGGCATCCCCTGTGCGATCTTGAGGTTGTATTTCTTTCCGGGCACGAAGTCGCCTGTCATGATTAGATCGTTGCCCACTCTTTTTACGGTGTAATTTACGCCGGGCTCGACCGAGATATAGTCAGATGCAATCTCCGGGCTTACGAACGAAGAAAGCCCTATGGTGATCGAGGATTTCGGATATATGGATTTGGGCTCGGCGCTTCTTACCGCGAGCTTATCCTTCGAGCCGAGCGTTATCTTTTCGATATAATCGTCCCCGAGCTTCACGTTGCCATCGGTGGGGGTGAGGTCGCCCACTATGACGAGCTCGAACTTCCTCTCACCGGCCGCTTTCTCGAGCGGCCCGCTTCGCCACCTCATCGTGTTGTGCCAGTATTCCGTAATGAGCTTCACAGGCACTTCCTTCGCTGCCCCGCCCTCGCCGCCGACTTCCCTGAGCGATATCTTTCTCGCGAGGACGTTAGGATCGACTGGGTAATTGAAGTCCACGGCTCCTTCGAGCGTGACTGTATTCTTTTCGTCGGGGACCGGGGCTTCCGAGACGGAGGCCTTCGTAACCTTGAACTTGTCCGTCCGTATGCTGAACTCGGTTTTTCCGCCTAGAGCCTCACCGGGCTTTAGAAAATTCTCGGGATTGAGCTTGATCCTGTAATCGGTGGCCATGTTGAACCGCCATGAGGCCTGGAAGGTGAGGACGTTCGGCGACTTCCATTGCCACGCGCCGTTAACGGAAGGGGTTATGGTAGCCGGGTCGCGTCCCAGTATCTCGCCCGCATCCTCTTTACCGACTGGTTTGTTGAATATGATATCGACGAAGGCACTATTCTCCTTGTCGAACTTGACCTCGACGACTGATACACCGCCGGCAGATGGCTGCTCAGCCACTTTTTCCGGGGCTTCTCCCGGGAGCTTGTCCTTGAAGAGAAAGAACCCCATTACGAGGGCAATCAGCACCAGGAGCGCTATGGCGATATTCTTCGGATCATTATACTGGGGCTTTCCGGCATTATCGGGCTGGCTTTCCATAATCTATCCTCTCAGTGTTTTTGATGGCGGTATCCGCAATTATAGATTTGCGTATGTTTCCCGAATGAGATTATATAACACCTCTCCTAAAACCTGAATACCGTGTGATGAGATAATCCGGGATGTTCTATGGAGGGGCGCGGTGGTTTAGGCTATTGATTAAATTTCAATCCCGGCCATAATAACCCCTAAATACGATCCAGGTGATAATTCCATGAAACTGCTCGACGGAAAGACAGCCCTTATAACGGGCGGAGGCTCGGGTATAGGCAGGGCGACGGCCCGGCTGTTCGCCGAGGAAGGGGCTAACGTCGTCATAACGGGACGGACAGAAGAAAACCTAGTGGAAGCCGCAGGAATTGGCAACGGAGCTATAAGCTATCTCGTAAGCGACGTATCCAAAGAGGAGGACTGCAGGGCGGCCGTCGAACATACAATAGGCAAATTCGGCAGGTTGGACATTCTGTTCAATAACGCAGGGATTATTTACAAGGTCGAAACGCGCGACACGACGACCGAGCAGTGGGAAAATACGTTTAACATAAATGTGAGGGGAATGTACCTGATGTCGAAGTACGCCATACCCCACATGCTCGAACGGAAATACGGCTGCATCGTTAATAACTCGTCCATACTTGGCCTTAAGGCATCACCCGGATTCGCCGCTTACAATTCGTCGAAGGGCGCCGTGAGCCAGCTCACGAAAAGCATGGCGCTCGAATATGCGGAGCTCGGCATACGTGTGAACGCCATATGCCCGGGAACGATTTACACGCCGATGGTGGAGTATATTTTCGGCGAGTGGGGCGACAGGGAAATGGCGAGACAGAGATACCTGTCCGTCCATCCAATAAAGCGTTTCGGGGATACGACCGAGGCCGCCCGAGCCGTCCTTTTCCTCTGCGACGACCGGGTCGGATTTATCACCGGCGTTCTCCTGCCGGTTGACGGCGGCCTCAGCGCGAAGTAAGCAATCGGCTGACCAGAAACTCCCATATCCCTAATTTTCACAGACTCCAATATAGAATTTTAGCTAAAAACCATATATAACTGTTAATACTTTGGTATTAAGCCAAACGACTACGCTATTCTTTTAAAGTGCCGGAAATTAAGTCTTGATAGGGTCCCAGAGTATAGACTATCCTTAATACCATGGGCGGACGGATAGACAAAACCTACGGGTTCCTGGATTTGGCTCTCTATTCGTTTCTGTTTGCGGTTTTCTTCATAATGTTCTTCGCTTAAACCGGCTTAACTACATCTTGCCTTTTGCTTCTCTTAGACCCTCCCCATTCCCTAACCGGATGCGGGAGGGTTTTTGATTCAGCCCGTTTTACGCTATCTATCGCTTACCGGGGCCGGATTCCAGTCCGCTCTAAGCATGGCGTATACGACATGATCGACGTAGTGATCGTGAAGCCATTCGGCGGCCCTCAGGGTGCCTTCTTCGACAAAACCCAGGCGCTCGGGAATCGCCCTGCTCTTCCCGTTTCCGGGAGCGCATCTTATCTCGATACGATTAAACCCGAGCTTGCCGAAGCCATAATCTATCAGAGTCCGGCAGGACTTGGTCATGATTCCCCTTCCCTGGTAGCTCTCGCCGAGCCAGTATCCTATGCTGGTCGAGTGATTCACCCAGTCGACCCTGTGAAACCCTATGACGCCTGCGATCTTGCCTCTGTAGACGACTGCCATCGTAAGGGAAATGCTCTCGGCGAACTGCTTCCGGCTGAAGGTGATAAAGTCGACCGTGTTCTGAAGGTATTTGTTATTGTCGAGCCACGGGAGCCAACGCTTGAGATATTCCCTGTTCCCGTCTATGAGAGCGAACAGCTCGTCCGCGTGGCTCTGGTCGACGAGCTCGAGTTGAAGGTAACTTTCGGCTCTCAGTAGAAGATTGTCGTCCATGCGAAACGTCCGCCGTTCAGCCCCGTTTATTCGAAAGCGCGGCCCCTATGGCTGCCTCGAGACCCGACGGGTCGTCCGTTCCTATTCTGAACTTCCTGCCGTCAGTCATGGCCAGCTCGACAGCGCCGAGGCCGGATACGTTGTACAGCCATCCGATCGGTATTCTCCTCAGGCCCCAGCCGTAATACCACGGGTTCCGTACGACAGAGTGTGACTCGATCTCCGATAGAGGGAATTTCTTTCGGATCAGTCCCACGCCGAATCTCAGCGAAACCTCCTCGCCGTCCACCTTGACCGAAAGAACACAGAAGAGAAGAAGACATAAAACCAGAACGGCCAGAATGAGGAGTGGAAAGGGATTTGAGCCGCCCAGATAATAGTAGTTAAGGACCAGTAATACGCCGACTGAAATGAAAGCCAGCATCAGGTATCCGATTTGAGTGTGTCTGTATTCAGTCAATTCTACGCGAAGCCTCCGTCGATATTCTACCTTACCGCGTTATGCCCGGCGCGGCGAACGGGTTGTCATAATAGGCCGCTGTGCCAACTGGGCTATCACCGCCGGACGACAGTTTCCTGTACACATAAGCCACAGCGATTATGGTTGTCGGTATGGTAACGAAGAGTCCTATAAGGAAAAAGAGCGCTCCCGCAATATTGATGAGCCCGAGCAACATTGCAAACCAGAAGAGCGGCCACTTGACCCCGGAAGTTATTCTTCCGCTTTCCGAAAACGCTTCGCCTATGGGTGAGTCTTTGTCCACAATTAGGTACGGAACATACTGATATTTAATCATCCAGATGAAACCCGGCACTAACAACAGGACAAAACCGGCCGCCACCAAGAGCATGTAGAGGATATTTCCCAGAATGAATGTCAGGAACCGGCGCAGGGGGAATTGAAGCAGCTCCGAGGCCTTGAGCGCTGCCCCGTCGCATATATTAAGGGCGACTCTGATGGAAATAAAGCTGATCAGGAAACTGGCCAGCAGGCTGCCGAGAGAAAAAAGAAGGGAAAAGATCGGCAGGCGTTCCTCGAACAGACCCGCAAAAGTTTCGAAAAAGAAACTAACGAGAAAGCAGATAACCAGGAACACTATAAAGAACCCGAGGTTTTCTCTCATCCTGTCCCAACCGAATTTTACAGCTTCCTTTATCGAGAATTTCTTGTCCACATGCGCCTCCTTTTAAGCTCCACGGCCATCAGTCCGGTATGCAAATGTATACTCATCCGCCCGTGCTATGCGGACCCTCCGTCCCTGAATCCTGAAAAGAATATACGCCTGAAGGGATAGAATACAGGTCCCCCGGGATAGAGTTTTTCGAGCTTTTTCAAGTAGGCGTCACGGAAGGCCTCTTTAAGAGGAGACTGAAGGCGGCTGAAATAGGGAATAAGCATGGTGCCCGAGAGCCAGTCCAGCACAGAGCCGGCATTCTCCAGAATGTGCGGGAACACTTTTTCGAATATGGTAATGCCGCTGCACCTGTTCACATGGAGAAGCTCTGCATATTCTGTTATGTTGAGCACGGACGAGTGCCTTAGCCATCCGCCGAGAGCGCTCCTGAAGGGCTCCTCCCCGGCCGTTTCCTGGATCAGGAGCTGCGTTATATGGCTGTGATTCGACGGGACCTGAACGGCTATCTGACCTCCCGGCCTGAGATGAGAGATCAGACGTGGAACGAGCTTTTTATGGTCCGGGACCCACTGGAGAGCGGCGTTCGAGAAAATGAGGTCCCACTTCCCGCTCACGTCTTCGATAGGCAGGAGCTTGAAATCGAGGCCGGGTCTCGTTCTGGGGGCTGCCTGCTTAAGCATCTCGGGAGAAGAATCTATTCCGAGAACTCTGCTATCGGGAAGCATATCCGAAAGCCTCCCGGTTAGCTCGCCTGCCCCGCAGCCAAGGTCGACAACGTCGAGACCGTCTCTTACATTCACGAGACCGCTAAGGTCTTCGAAAGGCGCGAATCTCTCTTTCTTAAATTTCCCGTAGAGCTCTGGATTCCATGCCATGAAGTAAAACCTCCGGACCGGCGTCTGTAACCATATTACCCGACGCGTCTTTCAGAACATACCGTTTACATATGATATCATTTCCGAATTGTGTCAGAAACGGAGGCAAGGAACGATGTCGAATCTCGTTTATATAGCGGCGGGCGGCGCGCTCGGGGCCATACTCAGGTACGCGGTGACTGGAGCGGTATTCAAGATTATTCCGAGTGTGTTTCCCTGGGGGACGCTTCTCGTGAATATCTCGGGCTGTTTTGCAATCGGCGCGGTGTGGCACCTTTTCGAAGGCTTCCACATCACCCCCAACATGAGGCTTTTCCTCATGGTCGGCGTGCTTGGGGCTTACACCACCTTCTCGAGCTTCGGCCTTGAAACGATTAACCTCCTGAGGGAGGGTGAAACGGGCTACGCGCTTTTCTATGTTCTCGCGAGTAACATCATAGGCATAGCC
>JAGVLR010000152.1 GCA_020054175.1 Candidatus Dadabacteria bacterium | reverse complement strand
TATGTCCGGAGCCTCGCCGACGAGCTCAAGCGCGCGCTCAGCACTCAGGTTAGAATCGTATATAATAACGGCAGGGGCAGAATCGAGATAGATTACTATTCCACTGACGAGCTCGAAAGGCTTGCAGCAATCCTACTTGAAAATAAATAAAGGATTTTAAAGAGAGCCTGAATTCATGAAAGAATATAGAGTGAAAGTCGAAGTGAAGCTTAAGCCAGTGGTGCTCGACCCGCAGGGGAAATCCATCCTCTCGGCGCTCAGAAACCTAGGGTTCGGCGAGGTCGAGGACGCCCGGATAGGAAAGCTCATAGAGCTCACGATAAAGGACGGAAGCGCCGATAACGTGGAAGAGCGTGTAACAGAAATGTGCCGTAAGCTCCTTTCGAACCACGTCATAGAAAACTTCGATGTGAAGGTAGAAGAAAAGAATGTATAGATTCGCCGTCATAGTGTTCCCGGGGTCTAACTGCGACCACGACTGCTATCATGCAGTGAAGCATGTTCTCGGCGAGGGATGCGAATTCGTGTGGCACGAGGAGGAAGACCTTTCCCGGTTCGACGCCGTGATCGTGCCGGGCGGATTTTCCTATGGTGATTACCTGCGGACGGGCGCTATAGCGAGCCTCTCGCCTGTTATGAAGGCTGTCGCCGATTTCGCCTCTAACGGCGGCCCGGTTATAGGAATCTGCAACGGGTTTCAGATACTCGTGGAAGCAGGGCTTCTTCCGGGGGCGCTGATACGGAACTCGTCCCTCCAGTTCGTATGCAAGTGGGTCGATATAAGAGTCGAAAGAAACGATACCCCATTCACTTACAATCTCGAAGTCGGCGACATCCTCAGGATTCCCGTAGCCCACGGCGAAGGGAATTACTTCACGACGGACGAAGGGATTAAAACACTGAAAGACGAATCGAGGGTCGTATTCAGGTACGTAACCCCCGAGGGCGAGGCCTCTCCCGAAGCCAACCCCAACGGCTCCATCGACAACATAGCAGGCATCTGCAGCGAAGAGGGCAATGTCCTCGGCCTCATGCCGCACCCCGAGCGCTGCGCCGAGGAACTGCTGGGCGGTGAGGACGGCAGGCTGATATTCGAGTCTATAATTTCCTGGCTCGACGCGGGCCGCGACAAGCGGCAGAGGGCTGAAATACCCGCGATGAAGGCAGACGCCTGATGATAAAACTTCTTATCATCGTGCTCATAATCATGCTCGCTTTCTGGCTCGGGAAGATGTCCGTATCCAGAAGACGCGTCGCTTCCCCCGAAAGGAAAAAGGAGTTCAAAAGCCCTGTCATAGACATAACGCCCAAGGATAAATAACCGCTTCTTCTCGGAGCGATAAGGGCCTTAAACGGCCGGGCGCGACCCCGGATTGTGCAGATGCGGCCTCTGTGGTAACCTTGAAAGTATTAAATATTCGTAATGGTTAGCAAGGGATTTTCGGAAGATGGACACGCACAGGGTAGATAACCAGATAGACATCACGAAAGAAATATGTCCCATGACATATGTGAAAACCAAGCTGAAGCTCGAGACCATGACGTCGGGCCAGGTTCTAGAGGTGCTTCTCCGCGACGGAGAGCCCCTCATGAACGTTCCCAAGAGCGTCAAGGCCGAAGGGCACAAAATCCTGGCCGTCAGCCAGGAGGGCAGCTTTTTCAAACTCCTCATAGAGCGTCGTTAATGAATTTTGTAGAAGCGCGGAAGCAGTCTCTCAACACCAGGCTCAAACGGGCGCAATCGGTAACGGATCTTGTCGGAAATACTCCGCTCATAAAGCTCACTCATGTCACAGCCGGCCTTAGCCGCGGCGTCGAAGTCTACGCCAAGGCCGAATGGTTCAATCCCGGCGGCTCCGTCAAAGACAGGCCGGCCCTCTGGATGATCCTCGACGGCATAGAAACGGGCAAGTTCACGCGGGACAAGATCCTGATGGACTCCTCGTCCGGCAACACCGCTATTGCCTACGCCATGATAGGCGCGGCTCTCGGCTACAAGGTAGAGCTCGTAATCCCTGAAAACATCAACATCGAAAGAAAAAACACTCTTCGGGCATTCGGCTCGGAGATCATTTATTCCGACCCCCTCGAAGGCTCCGACGGCGCCATAAGGCTCGCACGGAAGCTAAAGGCCGAATATTCGGACAAATATTTCATGCCGGACCAGTACAACAATCCCATGAATCCCCAGGCGCATTCGGACTCGACTGCCGTCGAAATATGGGAGCAGACGCAGGGCAGGGTAACCCATTTCTTCGCCGGGCTCGGGACCAGCGGCACGTTCATGGGCACGACCAGAAAATTAAAAGAGCTGAATCCTGAAATTAAAGGCATAGCTATCGAGCCTGCCGAAGCGCTCCATGGCCTCGAAGGCATGAAGCACATGCCCTCGTCAATCGTGCCGGGCATCTACGACGCTTCATATCCGGACGAGCTTGTAAGGGTCGATACCGAAGACGCCTACGACCTAATGAAGGATCTCCTCAAGAAAGAAGGTATTTTTGTCGGACACTCCGGTGGTGCTGTCGCCTTCGCGACGCTCGAGTATGCGAAAAAGCTCAAGGAGGGCGTCCTCGTCACGCTTTTCCCCGACGGGGGCTACAGATATCTCAGCGGAGGCATATGGTGGTAAGGATAAAGAGGTTGGCATACGACGGCATGATTAAACACGCGGAGGCCGGATTCCCGCACGAAATCTGCGGCGTTCTTCTGGGCAACGACGGGCGAATAACCCAGTTCCGTGAATGCCGTAACCTCAATACCGAAAGGGCCCACGACAGATACGAGCT
>JAGVLR010000118.1 GCA_020054175.1 Candidatus Dadabacteria bacterium | reverse complement strand
GATAATGACCATATACACCGGAATCCCGGCCGCCGCGCAGGCGGACCTGCTAAGAAAACGCGCAGAGGAATGCAGAAAGGCCGCAGGGTTTCTCGGCATACTGGGAGGGCTGAGGTCGGCCCCGACATTGTCACACGTCCCGGAGAAGGTGTTCCTGGAGAGGGCGGGAAAGCTCCCCGAGGACCTCAGGCGAAGGGCCGCACATTACTACGCGGAATCGTCGAGGGCCGGAGCAGGCGCGGCAGCGTGGAAGGCAGGAGACCTGGCGAAGTTCGGGAGGCTCATGAACGAGTCGTCGGAGAGCGCGTTCGATAGCTACGAAGTCGGCGGCCCGGCGATAAGGTCTCTTGTAGAGATCATACGCTGTACGGGCGGGGTATACGGATGCGCGTACGGCGGCGGTGTCTCGCTCACGGCGCTCGTGAGCGAGGACTTTCCCGAAGAAGCCGGAGAGGTCATTCTCAAAAAATTTACTGACATGCATCCGGAGCTGAGAGAGAAAGCGGCGGTCTATTTTTCCGGCACCGACGACGGTCTCAGGATTATATAGGAAAGCCCCCGGCATCGGCCTAAAAACACTGTCAATCCGAAAAACGGCCCCCCGCATATAGAGCCGTCGTGAATTTTAAAAAAGTTTAGGTATCCTAATTTCCGGGAGATACCTTAACAAAACGGTAGAGGCTGATGTCGATATTCGACCCTGTATACAGACAGAAGAACATTGGGGGACAGATAGCACGTACCCTCTTTCACATCGGTCAGGCCGTAAAAGGGATGTTCTGGGACAAGAGCAGGCTCGAACATCTGACGCCCGCACAGGTTAAATCCCTCCTCTTCATCAACTACACCAGGCGCGACGCCATAACCATAGGCAACATGGCGAAGTATCTAACCTGCACTCCGGCGACAGCCAGCGGTGTGATAGACTCCCTCGAAAAAAAGGGCCTCATAATGAGGAGCCGCGACCCGGACGACAGGCGGAGAGTGCATCTCTCCCTGACCCCGGAAGGAGCGCGCGTCGCGGGAGAGGTCGAGAACATAGGGAACGAAATCGAGGAGATTATAGCCTCGTTTTCCCCCGAGGAGCAGATAATGCTCGAAAGGCTTCTCGTCAACATAGCCGAAAAGCTGATGGAAAAGGGCCTGATATCATCCTCGGACATATGCACCGACTGCTGTTTCTTCAAAAAGGACAGTAACCGCGGCAATTTGAAGCCCCATTACTGCGAAAACCTTCATATAATGCTGAGCGAAGAGGACACCTGCAAAGAATGTCCTCACCATAAAAAAACCTACAATTAATTCCCAAATAATTCCCAAAAAAATTTTTATCCGTTATATTTAGGATTCCTAAATATTAGGTATACTAATGATTGTAAACCAACAATTTCAGGGCGTGTCATGAAGCTGAGACAATATTCTTACCTTGAGGAAGGGGAAAGGGCTATCGACCACTCGCTCGAAGAGGAAGAGCTTTCCGGCGACTTCGAAACGGACGCCGAGGAAGATGAGCTTTCCGAGGACGAAAGCAGAGACGAGGGCTCCGGGCGAGGAGGCGAAGCGGCGGACAGGAACTACAGGCTCCTTTTCGCCTATTTCTCCGATCTCAACAAGGAAACCCTGCTCACGAGGCGTGGCGAAGCCGTACTCGCGGCGAAGATAAAGGCCGCAGAGGCGGGTGCGGAAAAGATGCATAAGCTCCTTAACCCCGGGCGGCGCGGAAAGCGGGGCGAAACGAGGAGCCCGGAAACGCTCGAAGCGCTTCATACCTCTTACAACTCCATGTCGAGGCACGTTCAGGATATATTTATAAAGTCTAACCTCCGGCTCGTAATCGAGCTTGCCAACAGGTTCACGGGAAGAGGGCTTCCCCTCACCGACCTTATACAGGAAGGCAATATCGGCCTCATGAAGGCCGTGAAGAAATTCGACCACACTAAGGGCTTCAAGTTTTCTACATACGCATCCTGGTGGATTAATCAGTCTTTATCGCGGGCGGTAATGGAGCAGACACACATCATCCCGATACCCGTTTACCTTCAGGAGCTTTCATCCAAGGTGTATAAGGCCAAGACGCGCCTTGAGCACGACGGCGTCGAGCGTCCACATCCGGAACAGATAGCCGAAGCCACGGGGCTCCCGACGGACGCAGTCAGCGCCATTCTCAGGGGAAACGACCTGGTCATACCGCTCGAATTCGCCCCGGGAGACGAGGATTCGAAAACCTATCTCGACGTCACGGCGGACCCCGAAGCGAAGATGCCCGAATACTTCATGACGACGAGGTCCATCACGGAAGAGGTCAGGAGCTCTCTCGGGTTTCTCTCGGAGCGTGAAAGGGACATTATAAAGATGAGGTTCGGTATAGACTACGACGAAGACCACAAGCTCGACCAGATCGCGGGCAAGTACGGACTCAGCCGCGAGCGCGTCAGGCAGATAGAGAAGGAAGCGCTTACGAAACTCGCAGGCTCGGAGCATGGCCGCGTCCTGAAAGGCCTTCTAAACTAAGCGTATAATCCGGGGGCCGGTATTCTACTCAAATCGGCTCCCTCACACTCCACGAAAATAAACCGGAAAAATCCGCTGTCAGTTATTCGACGCGGTTTTGAACTGTATGGCATCGGGGAAGGGGAATCTGGTGTGCTCTTCCTTGCCGTCGAGCTCCTCTACGTCCCGTGCGCCGAATTCGCGAAGCCGCGCTATGACTTCCAGGACGACCGTCTCCGGGGTGGAAGCGCCCGAGCTCAGTCCTACGACCATACCCTCCCTGAACATGGTTCTATCGAGGTTGTCGGCTCCCTCGATAAGATAAGCGTCCCTGACGCCGTTTGCCTTCGCGACTTCGACGAGACGGTTCGAGTTAGAGCTCTCCGGAGACCCCATGATGAATATGATGTCCGCCTGTTTTGCGAGCGCCTTGACGGCATCCTGCCTGTTCTGCGTGGCGTAGCATATGTCGAGCTTGGACGGGCTCACGATCATCGGGAACCTTCTCTTCAAGGCCTCGAGTATCTCCCTTGTATCGTCGACGCTGAGCGTGGTCTGTGTAACATAGGCAACCTTGTCGGGATCTCTGAGCTGGAGACTCTCGGCCTCTTCGACGGACTCCACGACTACAACCTGGTCCGGCGCTTCGCCGCTCGTGCCTATGACCTCGACATGGTTCCTGTGACCTATCATGATTATGGTATAGCCGAGGTCGGCGTAGTTTCTGACTTCGTTATGCACCTTCGTCACGAGCGGGCATACCGCGTCGACCACTTCGAGCCCGCCATCCAGGGCTTCGTTCCATACGGCGGGGCTCACGCCGTGCGCGCTGAAAATAACCTTCGCGCCCTTGTCGCTTATCTCGTCGAGATCTTCGACGAATTTTACCCCTTTTTGCTTGAGGGTTTCGACGACGCGCTTGTTGTGCACTATCGCGTGGCGGACGTATATCGGCGGCCCGTAGGTTTCGAGCGCGCGCTCTACCATCTCTATGGCGCGGTCTACCCCGGCGCAGAATCCCCTCGGCTTGGCTACTATTACACGCATACTATTCTCCTGCCATAATAATACATGTTTCGGCGGCGGTTCATAAGCCCCCTATGCCGTCGAAGCCTGTTCTTGAATCGGAATAAGCCCCTGAATAAATGTGCCGGAAAATGGCTACGATCTAAGATAACCGTCTACGAATGCATAGAATTCTTCCCTGTTATCGAGCATAATCCAGTGAGAAACCGCGCTGAATTCCCTGAGATCGAGCCCGTTCGCCGTAATGTATCTCTTGGTCGAATTAATTACGGCCCGCGCCCCGGCGCAGTAGACCCGCCGGACCTTAAGATCGCGGTAGGCCTCGGATATTTCGTTGTTCCCGTCCTTGTCTTCGCCCTCTGCCCTGCCGACGAGCTCCATCGACGTTCTGGCGAATGCCGCCGGATCGCATTCGATGACCGAATCATAATATTTTATTGTCGATGCGCTTTCGAAATCCTCGAGAGCGCGCTTCTTGAATCCCCCCTCGAAGAGCCACTTTCCGAACTCGGCCATATCGTACCCGCACGTCTTGAGCGCATTCATGGCGTTTGAAGATTCGACAAGCGTATCCCGGGCTATGCAGCCTTCGGCGTTGACGAGTTTTTTAATTATTCCGGCACTGTCGTTCATGCACATGTAGGTCCCTACGACCCCGCCGTACGAATGGCCGACGATAGTGAGCGCGTCGAGACCGAAATATTCGACAAGGGCGTTCAGAATCTCGACCTGTCTGGGAAGGGAGTAATTCGTATCGGTATCGGTCTCTACTTTCTGGCTCTTCCCGAAGCCGAGGAGGTCCGGCACGATAAGCGAGCGGCCCGGCAGGAGGCCGAACGCATCGAAAAAGCACCTGCCCGATTCGCCGAGGCCGTGTATGAAAAGTACCGGAGTTCCGCCGCCCTCTTTTATCCTGTGCCTGACGAAGATTTCAAAACCCAGAAGATTTATGGATTCAGCTTTCACGACGGCTCCTCCGTTTCGATTATGATTGTGCGCTCGGCACTGTTTCTATCAGGCGATTTGCCCTTCCGCCCCCGGCGCTGTTATAGTATGAATCGTCTTGATGGAATTCCCAGTCTTCAACCGAAAACCTCGTCACCGGGGGAATTCGGATTTGAAGTTCCGCGCTGCCTCAGTAAATCAAACAAGCGAGGTTATCAGAATGAGACTCAAAGACAAAGTGGCCATAATAACGGGCGGATCGTCTGGTATCGGGAAGGCGATAACTCTCGGATACCTGAAGGAAGGGGCGAAGGTCGTAATTTCCGCGCTTCACGAGGACCAGTGCGCGGAAACCGTAAAGGAAGCCGAGGCCATGGGCGGCGCGGCGGCGTATTTCACGATGGACGTCTCGGACCTCGAAAAGCACAAGGAGCTTATCGATTTCACCCTCGGCGAATTCGGCAAGGTGGACATACTCGTCAACGACGCAGGCTACGCGAGGCGCGAGGGGGTTTTCGACGTAACGCCCGACGGCTGGGACAAGATGATGGACATAAACCTGAAGAGCGTCTTTTTCCTCTCGCAGTCATTCGCGAAACAGGTGATGAGCCAGGGGACGCCGGGAAGAATAATAAATATAGGCTCCGTCGCGGGAGCGATGGACATGCACCCGATATCCATAGCCTATCACGCCGCCAAAAGCGCTGTCATGCAGTTGACGAGGGTTATGGCCGTCGACCTCGCGTTAAGCGACATAACCGTAAACTGCATCGGCCCGGGCTCGACGATAACGCCTCTCTCGGCGTCGGCAAATCCGGAATACGACGACTACATGACGAGCGGCATACCTGAAGGCCGGCGCGGACGACCGGAAGACATGGTTCCCCCGGCGGTGATGTTCGCGACTGACGAGGCTGCCTATATCACGGGGCAGACGATTTTCGTCGAGGGGGGTGCGATGTCGGTTTATCTTGGAAAGGCAGAGCCCGGCTTCAAGCCCTAGGGATTATTCCGGGCTGAGGAGAAAATCGGCTTTCTTCCTGTGCTCGGCTGCGTAGGAAAGGTAGCCGTCGAAAAAGGCGCTCTTTTTAATAAGCCAGTCTTCACGGGTCATGTGACGAACCGATTCGTCGCGGGGCTCGGCCTGTTCGAGGGCGACGTCCGGAGAGACATCCACAAACACTTTGAAATCGACGTATCCGGCGAGCTCGTCGTCGAATGAAAATAGCCCTTCGAGTATGAAATACCTGCATCCGCCGGGGTCGAAGCAGAGGCTACCTTCGAGAAGCCCGTTTTCGTTCCTGTAAAGCCCTGTGATCTCCACGATCTCGCCGTTTTTAACGGCCCGGATAGTATCCCTGACTTTATCTATGTCGTACCAGCTCCGGAGATTAACGTTCCCCGCCCTCGCCTTCTCTTCCCATTC
>JAGVLR010000206.1 GCA_020054175.1 Candidatus Dadabacteria bacterium | reverse complement strand
TCATCCGCTCGATTTTCTTAACGCCAATTTTGACGTCCCGGAGAGGTATTACTTCGCTGCGTGGGCAGCTCGCAATATTATGATCTGGCTGAGAGGGAACATAGTCTGTCATTCCCAACGATTTCGAAAGAGCGAAGAATTGGACGCCTTTACTTCCGCCTTCATCCTTCGCGTCCGGGGTCGTGAGCGATTTTAAACGCGCCCGGAAGCGCCGCTCTCGGGCGCGTTTCGCGCGCTTGAATTTCTCGGGCCCCCGATTATAATTTCCCGCATGGCAAAACGTATCAAATACACTGAAAAAGAGCTTAAAGGGCCTGACAAGTTCGTATCCACGGTCGTTTCGGGCATCGAATACTTCTCGGATCACTCAAAAAAAATACTGCTCGGAGTCGTCGCGATCGTCGCGCTTATAGTCGTCGGATACATAGTCGCAGGTGTGGCCGGCAAGAAAGGCGATATAGCCGGGCAGAAGTTCTCTGATGCAGTCACGAAGTACAACTCCGGGTCGAACGGAGAAGCGCTTTCGGAATTCGCCGCCATAAGAGACGAATATCCGAACACGGCGGCCGCAGCCCTCGCCGCCTACTACTCCGGGCTCATACAGTATGAAAACGGGAATTACGACGAAGCCGTCGTAATGCTCGACACGTACACCAGCTCCAAGGACGGCGAGCGCCTTTTAGTTCAAGCCGCGGTCTTAAAGAAAGGCATAGCGCGCTACAGGCAGGAGAAATGGCAGGAGGCCATAGACTACTTCACGCTCATCAACGACGATCCGTCGAGCCCCTACGGCACTCAGGCGAAGCTTCACACTGCTCTTTCTTACGAGAAGATGGGGCAGCCGGAAAAGGCGAGAAAGATTTACGATAGTCTTTACGGCACGGGATTTATCCCGCAGCCCGAATTCTCCGCTGTGAGCACGAACCCCGCGCCTTCTGAATAATCGCTGGCTGGAATTAAAGAAATGGAGTAAATGCCCCGGGGGGAGTTAACGGGCTTCCCGGAGGAGCTTAGAGGATATCCATCCTTCGCCGCCGCCCGGCACTGTGACCTTTACCCACCTTCCGCGCACCTCGCCGGTCGAGGTAAGGGTTTCCCCTCCGCTCACTTCCGTCACCACGTCATAGCCCATTCCGGGCCCGCTCCTGACGTTCGCTCCGGCTCCGATCACGGTATACGCCCCGGCCCCGGCTGTCTTTACGGCCGCGGAAGTAGTTTCCGCCGGCGCCGGTTCGGCATCAGCTCCTGTGGCCGACGCTGTCTCTCCGGTTTCTGTCTGGGCGGTTTCCTGTTGCGGTTTTTCAGGCTCAGTTATGGCCGGGATTTCGACTCGCCGGGGAGCTGGTTCAACCGGCTTCGGCGCCGCTGCAGGCTCCTTCGGTTGCTGATTCGCCGCTGCGGCTTTGCCTTCGGCTTCCGGTTTGGCCGGCGCCTCTGCTGGTGCGGATACGGGGGCCTGGGCTTCTATTTTCCGCCCGCTCGTGTAATCCTGTATGCCCCACGTTCTCATGAGCGCGTCGTAGAATATGACGCCGAGTATGAGGCCCATGATGAGAAGCACTGCGTTCATCACGTACGGGCTCTTGAATCCCGCCTGCGCTGCCTGCCCGCTCGGCTTCGCCGTCTTCACTTCCTTCTTTTCCGACTTTTCCTGTTCAGTTTTTTCCGGGGGCTTCGTTTCGGCTTCCTCGGGCTTTTTGCCGTTAGGTTTTAAAGTCGTTATGTTGTCCACTGTCGGATCGGGGCCGATGTAGTCGACCCTCGGCACGAACGTCCTTTCCGGGGCGGTCTCTTCCGGGGTGGGGGGGACAGGGTGCACAACCGGAGCAGTCTCGGGCTCGGCGGCCTTCTCGGCGGCGGGAGCGGGGCCCACGGCGCGGATAAGCTCTTTTTCGAGCTCCTTGAGGCGCGTGTCTAGGTCTGTCTGCGAAGCGCCGAGCTCTAAATTATAAACCGAGTACACGGTGTCGAGCTTCCCGACGTAATCCGTCTTCAGCTTTTCGAGGTCGGAGCCTATCTCGTCGAGATAGCTTTCTATGTCGCGCGTTATATCGAAAAGATAATCCGGTACGGGGGGCCTTTCGGATGGGGTGGCGAACGGATCGCCGGATGCCGCCGGGGCGTCGCCCATCCGGGCCAGCCTGGCCTTCAGATCGTTGAGCCTGATCCTGTAGCCCGAAATAAAGGCTTCCATCCCCGCAGCCTGGGTCCGAAAAAGCTCCTTAGACTGCGATAAGAGGTTAAGCGTTTTAATAAGCCGGAGGAGCTCCAGCTCAAAGTTCGCAGAAATCCTTTTGACGCTCTCGCGAGCGGTATCGTTTTCCATATCCCTTTCTCCGGGTCCGGGAACCCGTAACAATTATATTACATTCCAGTTAGAAATAAAGGAGGGAAAAAAGCAGGTAAAACGCTAATATTCGCTGCGGGAAGGCGTCTGCGCCGGGATTGCATATGCAGGGGTTTCAGCAGGGTTTCATTCTCGACTTTAAAAGATTCTTGAGCCTCTCTCTTACCTCCGGCGTGACGAAAGTCTGCTCCTTCATCTTCCCCGACAAGTCGAGCATGCGCCGGTACGTATCGACGAACGCCTTACACTCCGGGCACTCTCCCGTGTGCTTTTCGAGCGCCTGGAGCGTCTTGAGGTCGAGCTCGTTGTCTATGTAATCCATGATGTTCTCTACCACGTCCCTGCATATAAACATAGTATCCGGTAATCTCCTCTTTGCTGCCTGCCACACTGTTAGATGAAATAAAAGGCTCCGGGACTCGGAATACCTTATATCCGGAAATTTTATTATATATCCCCGGCTCCCCTTTTTAAAGTCTTCGGCCGTTTTAAGGGCTTTTCCGAAGCCCGTTCAAAATAAAACCGGTTACTGCTATAATTTCCGAGTAAACTTGTATTTGAAGCGGTGATGGGGCTTTCCGCCCTGGCGCATCTTATGCCCGGGCGCTATTCCTGCCGGGGCCCGGCCCCCGGAATCCGCTCCCGCGCCGCCAAACCCTATCCGGAGGCATTTTATCCATGCAAACGAAACCCCGCACAATCGGCGAGCTCAAGGCCAGCGAATACAGGGTCCTTTCCATACGGGACGAAATGCGAAAGAACCTTATCAAAAAGCTCCGGAGCGGGGAAGAGCCCTTTTCCGGCATACTGGGCTATGAGGATACTGTTATCCCGCAGGTAGAAACGGCGGTCCTCGCCGGGCACGACCTCATATTCATAGGCGAGCGCGGCCAGGCGAAATCGAGGCTCATAAGGGCGCTCGTGAGCCTCCTCGACGAGGAGATACCCGTTATCAAAGGCGGCGAGCTGAACGACAACCCATATAACCCGGTATCCCGCACCAGCCGCGACCTCGTTCTGAAACACGGTGACGACTCCGAAATCGAATGGATCGAACGCGACTCCCGCTACAGCGAGAAGCTCGCCACGCCCGACGTATCCGTCGCCGACCTCATCGGCGAGGTGGATCCGATAAAGGTCGCCGAGGGCCGCTATCTCTCCGACGAGCTCACGATACACTTCGGCCTCATCCCCCGTACAAACAGGGGTATATTCGCCATTAACGAGCTCCCGGACCTCGCCGAGAAAGTGCAGGTCGGGCTCTTCAATGTGATGGAGGAAAAAGACATACAGATAAAGGGATACAAGATTCGTCTCCCTCTCGATATATGTATAGTTGCGACGGCGAACCCCGAGGACTACACCAACCGCGGCCGCATAATCACGCCGCTGAAAGACAGGTTCCAGGCCCAGATCGCGACGCATTACCCGAAGACGAGGGACGTGGAAATCTCCATAATGGAGCAGGAGGCGGATGTTCCCGAGATAGACGGCTGCACATACCGCGTGCCCTCCTTTATAAAAGAGATAGTTGCCGAGATATCGTTTCAGGCGCGCTCCTCGCCCGACATCAACCAGCGCTCGGGTGTCAGCGTGAGGACGACGATAGCAAACTACGAAAGCGTGATCGCAGCATCGGGCAAACGTGCAATCAGGCTTGGCGAGAGAATCGTCTCTCCCCGCATTACGGATTTCCCGTCGATGATTCCTTCGACCACCGGAAAGATAGAGCTCGAATACCTGGGCGAGGACGTCTCCGAATCGGGCGTCGTCGACAAGCTCATAAAGCGGGCGGTGAAGACCGTGTTCGATTCCTATTTCCCTTCGCTCGACGTCATGACCGACCTCGTAAAGAGTTTCGAGAAGGGCTACGTCGAGGTAGCCGATTACATGCTGTCCGAGGAATACATGACCGGGCTCGGCGAGGTGCCGGGGCTACGGAAATGCGTCGAGATTCTCGGTGCGGGCGACTCCCCCGCCGAAATCGCCTCGGCGGTCGAATTCACGCTCGAAGGGCTTCACTTAAGCAACAAGCTCAATAAGGAAAACGTCGGCGGGAAGATGGTCTACAAATGACGCTTTATAGATACAGGCGTTGGGACGGCGCGCAGGAAGGGTTCGACGTGCGCGCGGGCGACCTTTTCGACGGTCTCTCGGACTACCTCATGGAAGGATGGTCGCCCGACGAGGCATACCAGTGGATTCTGAAGCAGGGCATACGCGGCCAGGAATCCCGCATCATGGGTATAGAAGACCTCCGCTCCCGTATAGCCTCGTACAGGCAGAGTTTATTCGATTCGGCGAGCCTTAAGAAATCGCTCTCGGGTCTCAGGGACGAGCTGGCCGAAATAATAGCAAAAGAGCTTCAAAGTATCAGGGAAAAATTTCCCGAGGGCTCGGATGAGCTCAGACGCAGGGAAGAATTCCTCCGGGGCCTGGAAGGCAGAATGAGCCTCGCGCTCGAAGCCCTCTCTGACTACGACTTTACCGACGGGGAGGCGAAGATGCGCTACGACAGCCTTGCCTCACTCCTCGAAGATATCAAAAAGGCCGAAAGATTCGTCAAGCGCTACGG
>JAGVLR010000160.1 GCA_020054175.1 Candidatus Dadabacteria bacterium | reverse complement strand
TCCCAGCCTGTGGGCTGGCGCCTGCCGAGGTCGTTCGTCAGAAGCGGGGACCTGGTGCGGTCGGGGTTATAGAGGCCCTGCAATATGGCCTGCCCCTGGGCACAGCTAGCTCCTTTGTTGACCGGATGATTAGGGTTGCCTTCTATTTTTATGGCCCGCCCTTCGCGGTTCTTCACGAGAATACCGCAGCCCGCCGGACATTCCCTGCAGGTGCTTGCATACCAGTTAGGTACCCCGGGGATAATGCCCTCGGGCGGGATGACGTATGGGATCAGCTGCTCAACAGGCTCGGAGCATCCGCCGGTTACGGCTGCAGTGCCGCCGGCTACTCCGATAATCTTGAGAAAATCCCGTCTCTTAATACCACCCTTTTTGTCTTGAGACATCTCCTCCTCCAAATTAATAATGACAGGTCAGGCAGTCTTTCAGGCTGGTCAGCTCTTCGTGGTTCTTGGCGTTTTCCGTATGACAAGTTATACAGAAACCCATGTTCATGTTGTTGACCTTATGCACCTGATCCATGCTGGCGACGTCGCCGTGACAAACGGCGCAATCGAAGCCTCTCTTTATATGCCTCTTGTGATTGAAGTGGACATATTCCGGCATGGAGTTGACTTTGATCCAGGGTATGGGCTCTTTCTTGGCCCAGAACTCCCTGACCTTCGCGATCTCGGCCTGGATGTTGATATTAGTTCCGTTAAAGTCATAATCGACGTCGCGTCCCGTTATATGCGTATGGCATCCCATGCATTTCTGCATAGAGGGAATGCCAGGGTTGGGAGACACTTCGACAAAGCTATGGCAGTACTGACACGGAATCTGATCCTCGCCGGCGTGTATCTTGTGACTGAATCTGATGGGCTGAACGGGCCCTTTGTCACTGCTTTCCGCATTGTCGAAAAAATAGAATCCGACAAAAACGAAAATAGACAGTACAGGTACTAAAAGCAATTTTATCCGTCTACTCATCCTATTTACCTTAGCTATGGAGTGTGTCCATTTGGAAGTGTAAATCTCGTACTCAAAAAACGCCTAGTATGTATATCATAACGTGGGAATCTGTCAAGTTTGCCGCGGACCAGCCGGAAGCGCGCCGAAGGGCCGTAAAAACAGGCTAACGAGTCTTTCCGGGGTGTGAAAAAGTTCAGAAAAGATTAATTTTTTTTTGGAGACCGGAAATAAATTTCTCTTCGTCGAAATAACCGCCGAGTATCGGCGCGAAGGCGCGCGGAGAGAGCTCATGCATGGCCCCGGGAGCCCCTTCTCCTACGTGAAGAGACGGGTCTTCCGGATAGATTCCGAGTATCGGCGCGCCGGTCTGTTTTATGGTGGCGGAAGGGTTTGTCAGCTCCGCCAGCCCGGGAGAATCCGGGAAAGCGTTGATGACGACTCCGAGGACCGTGAGCCCCCTTCGGCGGGCGCACTCGATTGTGAGCGCCGTGTGGTTGACGGTGCCGAGACCGGGACGCGCTACGACGAGCAGCGGAAGAGAGAGATCGCGGGCGAGGTCGGCCATGAGATAGTCGTCGAGTATGGGAACGAGAAGTCCGCCCGCCCCTTCGACGAGGACTACGTCGCGTGAGGATGCGAGTCTTCCGTATGCAGACTTTATCTTTCCGGGGTCTATGGTTTCTCCCGAAAGAACCGCCGCCGCGTGCGGCGAGAGAGGCGCCTCGAAACTGTATATGCAATCGTCGGGGGAAGGCTCCTTTTCGGCGAGCACCGCCCGCAGAAATTCGATATCGGTCATGCCCGGCAGGGAAGAGCCGGATTGTATCGGCTTCATGACGCCGACGTTGAGCCCGGCGTTTTTAAGAGAGAGGGCAAGGGCTGCTGTTATCACGGTTTTGCCTACTCCCGTGTCTGTGCCCGTTATGAATATGCCTTTTGGGAGCGGGGTCATATGCGGGGTCATATATGGATGCGGCCTCGGGGACGGGTTCGGCCGGGCGCGTCAGAAATTCAAGCTCTGCCGGGCCTCTTCGCTCATCTTGCTCGGGTCCCACGGCGGGTCCCAGACGAGCTCTATGTCCACCGATTCGACGCCGGGAATCTCCTCGACGAGGAGCCTCGATTCGCCCGCGATCTGTGTGGACGCAGGACAGCCCGGGGCCGTCATCGTCATCTCTATCCGGACGTTGCCGCCGTCTATCTCTATGCCGTAGATGAGCCCGAGGTTCACGATGTCGATGGGTATTTCGGGGTCGTAAACATTGCTCAGGATTTCGAGGACCTTTTCCTCCGTGACCTGGGGATGCTCAGCCGGGGGCGAATCGGACGCCACGGCTTCGAGGGAAGAAGCGGATGCGCTCTCTTGAGCCCGTGTTTCTAACGGCGAAGCGCCTGACGCACCGGGAGCGGAGTTTTCGCGAGGGTGCGCATCGCCGCTTTTAATATGCCCGGCGTCGCCCGCATGCTTTGCTTCAGCGGGGGCCTCGCTTCCGCCCGAGAACAGCCCGCTCAAAAATTTTCCGAGTCCCACTGATTTCAGCCTCCTCGCCGAATTTACCGATACCTGCAAATATAAGCATACACAGCCGCCGGCGCA
Organism: Candidatus Dadabacteria bacterium; assembly: GCA_020054175.1. Lineage (GTDB taxonomy): Bacteria > Desulfobacterota_D > UBA1144 > Nemesobacterales > UBA2774 > JADLGH01. The sequence continues at coordinate 5,481 of JAGVLR010000160.1, read as the reverse complement.
TGCCCAAACCCGGGGGGCCGGGCGGGGCCGTTCGTTTCGCGCCCCGCTGAGATTCCTAAAACCCGAGACGCTGTCCGCCTCCGGAACATTCCGTCTATAGCGCCGCCTATAGCGCCGCTTTCACGGCCGAGATGGCGGCCTCGTAGTTGGGCTCGCTCGCGATCTCGGGGACTATTTCGACGTACTTTACCTTATCGTCCTTGTCGACGACGAATATGGACCTTGCAAGGAGCCTGTTCTCTTTTATAAGGACGCCGTAATTTTCGCCGAACGACGCATCCTTGTAATCGGAGAGGGTTTTGACCTTGTCTATACCCTCGGCGGCGCAGTAGCGCTTGAGCGCGAAGGGGAGGTCCATGCTGATCGTCACGATCTCGACGTCGTCTCCGAGACTCGCCGCTTCTTCGTTGAATTTCCTCGTCTGGACGTCGCAGACAGGTGTATCTACAGAAACGATCACGTTGAACACTTTCACCTTGCTCCCGAGATCGTGGAGCCCGACGGGCGCTCCGGGCATGGCGTAGAGCTTGAAATCAGGGGCGGCGTCCCCGGGCTTTACCTCGTGTCCGACGAGCGTCACGGGGTTTCCTTTCATGGTCACCAAGCCGGCTCTTTCCTGTGACATAATTTTCCTCCTCAGGGAATTTATTCGGGTTCTGTTTCGCACCCCGGTCGAGGGAGCGATTACTCCCAAGGCTATATACTCGGGCTTTCGTTGTCAAACCGTCAGAACCCCTCATGAATTTTACCTATTTCTGTTGACTAAATATTAAAAATATGTACTCTTGGATTGAAATTATTCTTCGGAGGAATTGCTTTGAAAGGCAAGGTAAAATGGTTTAACGAGTCGAAAGGTTTCGGGTTTATCGAGCAGGACAACGGTAAGGATGTTTTCGTCCATTACAGCGCAATAGAAGGCGCAGGTTTCAGGACCTTGGCGGAAGGCGACGAGGTCGAATTCGAAGTAGTCGAAAGCCCAAAGGGTCTTCAGGCCAGCAAGGTCAACAAGGTTTCCTAAAGGACCTTGTCCGAGCCCGCTTCAGGAAGTTCCCGGATGTAACTTTTTTACACAGACTGGACTTCTTGTTTTGATTCGTGCTTGAGCTTCATGCACGAGATGGAGGCTTATCGCGCCGTGATTCGGGCAACGGCGCGGCACGGCCGGAGGGAGTCGCACGTCATTGCCGGGCTGGCTCTACAATCAGCTTCCCCCTGTACATGGCCATCTGACAGGTAAATTCGTACTCCCCCGGGTTCTCCGGCGTGAATCCTACTTCGCGGGGCTGCCCGAGGGGGAGATCCGCGCTTACGCCGAGCCCGCTGAAAATCACCTTTTCGGCACAAGGGTTTTTGTCCTTCCTGATGAATCTCAGCCTGAGAGGCTTTCCCGCGCTGGCGCGTATGACGGAGGGCTCGTAAACGCCGCCGTCGACGATTATGTCGAGCGCACCGTCACCTGCTTTTACTTCGGGACGATTTTTCGAGAGCCAGAACCACCAGACTATGAAGGCCGCGGCGGCCAGACCGAGAATATTTACCAGCAGCGTCATTTGAGTCACCTTTTAATTTTTCTTACGGCTTGAACCACCTGAGGCGGTTTGCGTTCGTTACGACTGTGAAGGACGAAAGGGCCATCGCGGCGCCCGCTATTATCGGATTGAGGAGCATTCCAGTAAAGGGGAAGAGCACCCCGGCCGCGACCGGTATGGCGAGCGTGTTGTAGGCAAACGCCCCGAAGAGGTTCTCTTTTATATTTCTTACGGTAGCATTCGAGATTTTAATCGCATCGGCGACGCCGTGAAGCGAGCCCCGCATGAGGGTGATGTCGGCGCTTTCGATCGCGACGTCCGTTCCGCTTCCGATGGCGAACCCGACGTCGGCGCCGGCGAGGGCCGGTGCGTCGTTAATGCCGTCGCCCACCATGCCTACCCTTTCTCCCTTCGCCCTTAGCTTCGAAATCTCGTCCGCCTTTCCGTCGGGGAGGGCCTCGGCGATGAACTCGTCTATTCCCGTTTCCTTCGCCACAGCCTCGGCTGTGACGCGGTTGTCGCCCGTGAGCATGATTACCTTGAGGCCCATTTTTCTGAGCCGCTCGACGGCCGCTTTCGAGTCGGGCTTTAACGGGTCGGATATTCCCAGGAGGCCCGCAAGCGCGCCGCCGGCCGCGAGGAAGACTACCGTTTTGCCCGTTCGCGAGAGCTCTTCCGCGCGGGCTTCGCCGTCGCCTAGGGCGACATTGTTGTCTTTCATGAGCTTCTTATTTCCGAGAAGGACCGTCTTTCCGGCGTAGACTGCCCTGACGCCGTGGCCGGAGACGGCCTCGAACGAGGTTACTTCTTTTGCGGGCAGGTTTTTTGCTTTCGCAGCTTCGAGCACCGCTTCCGCGAGCGGATGCTCCGAGCCCGATTCGAGACCGGCGGCGAGGGAGAGAATTTCATCTTCGCTCATTCCGCCCGAGGGCTCGACCGCCGTCACGACCGGCCTTCCCTGCGTTATCGTGCCTGTCTTGTCGAGCACTATGGCAGTCAGCTTCCCCGCCTGCTGGAGCGCGTCGCCCTTTCGAATAAGCACCCCGTATTCGGCAGCCTTGCCGACGCCGACCATGACGGATATCGGCGTTGCGAGCCCGAGCGCGCAGGGGCAGGCGATTATAAGAACCGCCATGGCCGTTACGAGCATGTACGTCAATTTCGGCTCGGGGCCGAAATTAAACCACGCGAGGAGCGTGAAGACTGCCACGAGGAGAACCGACGGGACGAAGATGCCGGAGACCCTGTCCGCGAGCCGACCGATCTCCGGTTTCGAGCTCTGGGCTTTTCTGACCATTTCGATAATGCGGGCGAGCGCCGTTTCCTCGCCGACGCGCGTAGCCCTGAAGAGAAAACTCCCCGCTTTGTTTATGGTGCCGCCCACGACTTCGTCCCCTATCCTTTTCTCGGCGGGCATGGGCTCGCCTGTCAGCATGGATTCGTCGATCTGGGACGAGCCTTCGGTTATGGCACCGTCTACGGGAATTTTCTCGCCCGGACGGACGCGGACTATGTCGCCCAGGACGACCTCTGAAATCGGAACGTCGATTTCGGCTCCGCCCCTTACGACCCTGGCCGTCCTCGGCTTGAGACCTATCAGGCGTTTTATTGCTTCCGACGTTTTGCCGCGAGCCCTCATTTCGAGCGTCGCGCCGAGGTCGATAAGAGCGATGATTAGTGCAGCCGTTTCGAAGTAGAGATGGCCGGCGAGATCTCCGACGGCGTTCGGAAAGAGGACTACGAATGTTGAATAGACCCAGGCGACGCCCGTGCCTATGGCGACGAGGGTGTCCATGTTGGCATTGTGGTTGCGGAATGACTTGAGGGCGCCGGTGAAGAACCTGCCGCCGCCGTAGACCAGAACGAAGAGTGTGAGAAGGGATACTATCCCCCAGGCTACCCTTCCCGCCCCGGTGTCGAGCGGCGGGAGCACGTGAAACATGCTGACCACGAATATGACGGCGCTGATGACGCCCGAGATTATCGTGCGCTTGAGAAGGTCGCGGTATAAAGCTGCTTCCTCTCCTTCCTTTTCGGACTCGGAGTCTTCGCCCTTTAGGACGGATGCCGTGTATCCTGCGCCGCTCACCGCCGAAACGAGCGTATCTGGCGACACGTCGCCCGTGACGGTAGCCGTTTTCTCGGCGAAATTGACCTCCGCAGATTTTACGCCGGAGAGCGAATTAAGAGTCCTTTGGACGGTATCGACGCATCCGGCGCAGCTCATGTCCTTTATGTGAAGCCTGTGTGTCGTTTCGTTCGAGGTTTTCATGTTATCTCCGTTTTCAGTATATCCCCGTCGAGATTACGATGCGAACAGCCGGGCCTGCGATTCAGGATTAATTCATAAAAGCGCCGGAGAGGGCGATCAGGCCCTCGCCCTCTTGCCCGACATCGCGGCCTGTATTCTCATGTACTCGCCGACGTTGTCCATCGTGAGAAGACCGACAAGTCTCCCGTTTCTAACGACCGGGACGGTCAGGAGGTCTTTTGCATGCAGGCGGGTGAATGCCGTCTCCAGCATGTCCCCCGGATCGAGCACTTCGAACTCGCGGCGCATAATCCGGCCGACCGTGGCGTTTTCACCATATTCGGAGAGCCCTTTTATAAGGTCCTGGTGCGCCACCATGCCGACTATTCCGAAGCCGTCCGACACGGGGAAATCCTGCTGAGAGCCGGACATCGTGAGCTCGATAAGACGGCTCAGGGTGTCGTCCGGGCTTACGGTTCTGAAATCGGTCAGCATGGCTTTTTCGACCGGTATGCCCCCGAGCGCCGACCTGACCTTTACCATCGTGGCCTCCTGCGCAGCCCCAATCCAGACGAAGAGGGCTATGAAGACGAGGAAGGGGTTCGTGAATAGACCTACGAATCCGAAAAGGAGCGCTATGCCCTGCCCTATCGTGGCCGCGGTCTGCGTGGCGCGGGTGTAGTCTGTCCGCAGGGCCAGAAGCGCCCTCAGCACCCTTCCGCCGTCCATCGGGAATGCGGGGATGAGGTTGAAAACGACCAGGAATATGTTTACGAACATGAGACGCTCGGCGAAGGAGCCCTGGGTCATCGTGAGATCGCTTACCGGGCCCAGCCCTCGCGTCAGTAGAAGCCACAGATAGAGAACGGCGGCTATCGCGACGTTTACCGCCGGGCCGGCGAGGGCGACCTTGAGCTCCTGCATCGGGTCGTCGGGCATGCGCTCGAGCCGTGCGACGCCTCCTATCGGAAGGAGGGTGATGTCGCGCGTTTTGATGCCGTAGCGGCGGGCCGTGAGCGCGTGGCCGTACTCGTGAAGGACGACACACAAAAAGAGCGCGAGGACGAAAATCACCCCGCCTATGATGGACGCGACGGTTTCGCCGCTCGTCCAGTGAACGAGGACGACCCACGCGATGATGAGAAGGAAGGTCGCGTGGATGTAGACCGGAATACCGCCGAAGACTCCGAGCTTCCAGGACCATTTCATCGATGTTGCCCCTGCGCGCTTTATCCCGGCGCGCCGTGTTTGCGGCGCTTTCCCTGCCCTGAATACGAGCTTCGGACCCGCTCCGACCACGCTACCAATGTTCAGGAGAGGAATCATGCGGCCACATAGATTAATATACACGAATGGCGAAATTTGCGCGCGGGAATTCCGTAACCTGCTGAATTTAACAGATATAATTATAAGAGGGAGCCGCCGTGCGGGCATGGGGAATTCAGGCTATTCATTTTATATCTGAAATATGGTATATACTTAAAATATGACTACCCGGAAGAAGGAAGCCAGGAAGAAAGAGACGCTCGACAAGGCTATATACGTCAAGGCTTCGCAGGAATTCGTCGACATGCTGAACGAATCGCAGTGGCACCTGCAGATGAGGCCGGCGCAGATAGTGAGGGAAGCGGTCTACGAATATCTTAAGCGCCACCTCCCGAAGGAAGCCAGGGACAAGTATTTCAAGGCGGCCAAGTAAAC
>JAGVLR010000222.1 GCA_020054175.1 Candidatus Dadabacteria bacterium | reverse complement strand
TCATGCGTTTCCATTTCCTGGGAAGCCCGCCGGGATGGTCGCCGCGGAGGGCGATGCTGCGCTGGAAGTTCCCTTCGAGAACCTTCATTATGACCTTCACGTTGTCGGCTGATTCGAGATTTTTCTTCCCGCCGATCCAGTAATCTTCCTCGTCGCCCGGGTCGGGGGATTTGCTGGCGTAAACCTTGTTGGACTTCGGGGGTTCCTTTTCGTCCCGCTTCTGCCCGTCGTCCATCGCCTGGCCCGTAGCCTCGGACGGAATGTTCAGGTCCTCGGGCGGTGCCATGCTGGTCTCTTTCTGGATATTTTCCTTAAGCTCTTTTAAGGCCTGGAAAAAGGTCTTGCGGGCTTCGGAAAGGTCGTCTTTCTGAGACTCCTTCTTCGCCTGCTCATCCGGGATCTCCTGCTTGGATTCTTCCCCGGGGAGGTCCTGCTCAAACTCGGAGGACGGCTCCTGCTGCTCTAGTTCGTTCCCCCGGTCCCTGTCTTTTTTTTTTAGACGTGAGGTCCTCGATTATCTGGTCGAGTTGGAGGAACACCTCTTCAGGGATTCTGAATGCCGTCATGTATTTGAGTGCGTTCAGGTCTTCGAGCGTGCAGGCTTCCCTGTCGTGGAGAAGCGCATGCGACCTCATTATCTTGAGCGACTTTACAAAGAACGTCCTGTCCGAAATCATGGAGTTCGATTCATTGCAGCCGTAGTCCTCTATAAGGGTGGCCACGAAATTGGCCAGCGTTTCCTGAACGTCTTGCGGAATGCCGACGTTCCCGAGCTTCTTGTAGTACTCGTCGAAGACTTCCTTGCTGACCCTGGCAGGCACTTCATACTCCGCCGGCCTCTCGGTGTAGAGCTTTATGACTTCCCTCGCCTCGTCCCACCTCTTCCCGTAGGAAAGGCCCTGGGCGTTTATCTGGAGAACGAACCTGTCCAGGTTCGCCGGGTCGAGCGGCTCGTTGTAATACTCGTCGGCCGTCGGGTTGCTCGTCGCTATGGCCGTTAGCAGCGGAATGTGATCGTCGAAAAATTTTCTTTCGTTTAGTATTCGTAAAAGTACGTTGAGCGATTCCCCGGGAGCGCGGGATATGTCGTCCAGAAGGCAGATTTCGGCCGTCAGAATTCCTCCCTTCACGACCTGCTGCTTTATGACTTCCCCGTTTACTGTCTGCTCTTTCGATATTACGAGGTCGCCGAGAAGCTCGGAAAGCCTCGTGTCCCTGTGGAGCTGATAGAAGAAGAATCTAAGCTGCGCTGCCCCCGAAATGATTTCCGCGAGCATGGTCTTCGCGGTTCCGGGCGGCCCCTCCACATATATATGCTCCCTTGCCATCACGCCTAGAAGTAGCGCTATTTTCACTTCCTCGTGCCCCACTACCAGCTTATCCATTTCCTCTTTAAGGGCTACGAACGGATTCTGTGTGCTCATACTTAGGTTTTGCCTCCGGTATGTTTCCTCTAGCTGACAATAATTGTACATAAGCAGTGTTTTTTTTGCAATAAAGACGCCCCGGCGCGTCCATTTTGGAAACCGGTTTCATCAAACAGCATGGGGATTTACATTCCGGGACAAAATGTGATATGTTGTGGTTCCAAAAGATAAGGACGGTTGTTTAGATGCACGAAAGGATAACGGAGATTCTGGTCGCAATAAGCGGTTACGTGTGGGGCCTTCCCATGATTCTTCTCCTACTGGGTACGGGCATTTACCTCACGATACTGCTGAGGGGCATGCAGATATGGACTCTGTGGCCCGCGCTCAAGCTTGCCTTCATGAGGAAATACCAGGAGCACGACGCACAGGGCGACATCTCCCACTTCCAGGCGCTCATGACGGCAATGTCGGCCACGGTCGGCGTCGGCAATATCGCGGGCGTCGCGGCGGCTATAGCCGTCGGCGGTCCCGGGGCCCTCTTCTGGATGTGGGTTACCGGCCTTTTGGGAATGGCCACCAAGTACTCCGAAGCCGTCATCGCCGTGAAATACAGGGAAGTCGACAGGAACGGGATGATGAGCGGCGGTCCTATGTATTACCTCTCGAATGGTCTCGGCTTCAAAAAGCTCGGCGTAATGTTCGCAGTCTTCACAGTCTTCGCCACGTTCGGCATCGGCAACATGGTCCAGTCGAATTCAGTGGCTCAGGCCATGAACAATACTTTCAGCATTCCCGTCTGGATAACGGGAATCGTTCTCTGCATCGGCACCGGCCTCGTCATAGTCGGCGGCATCAAGAGCATAGCCAAGGTCACGAGCACCATGGTGCCGTTCATGATAATCTTCTACATCGTCGGCTCCGTGATCGCTCTCATATCTTTCAGGGCGAATATACTCGACTCCTTCGGTCTCGTTTTCTACTACGCATTCAACCCGACGGCCGCCGCAGGGGGTTTCCTCGGCTCGACGATAGCCCAGACTATGCGAATGGGCATAGCGCGCGGCATCTTCTCCAACGAATCCGGGCTCGGCAGCTCGCCTATCGCAGCGGCGGCCGCAAAGACGAAAAACCCAGTCGGCCAGGCCCTCGTATCCATGACCCAGACGTTCATAGATACGTTAGTAGTCTGCACATTCACAGGCATAGTCATAATATCGAGCGGGCTTTGGTCCAACGGCGAAACAGGCGCGATCCTTTCCTCGTCTGCCTTCGAGCTGGGGATGTCCCACAAGCTCGGTGCCGCCGTGCTCGCGATAAGCCTCGCATTCTTCGCATATTCGACGCTCGTCGGATGGAGCTACTACGGTGAAAAGGCGATCGAATACCTCTTCAAGGAAGGAATAATCAAACCCTACAGGGTGGTGTTCACCCTGGTCGTATTCGTCGGAGCCGTCGCGAAGCTCGACCTGGTCTGGGCGTTCGCGGATATAATGAACGGCCTCATGGCTTTCCCGAACCTCGTCGGGCTTATTGG
>JAGVLR010000213.1 GCA_020054175.1 Candidatus Dadabacteria bacterium | reverse complement strand
GGAAAGAATTAATATTGGGACTGTAACGATCAGTGATAACCAGAACCGCCTTCGAAAATCCGCAACCATATGGGCATGGTGGTCATGATGTGCATTGTTACGCATATTGGTAGCTCGAGAGTGTTCTTTCATCGTCAATCTTCCCTGTCTAACCCCTAATAGGGTGTCGGAACGTTGTCAAAGCGCCCATTCGTGAAGTCGGGAACAGGATATTGGCCGCCGTGACGTCATTGTTTTATGCTCTTTTCTCTACGAGCCGGTCGAGAATTGCCTCATTATATTTGTCCTTCCGTTCCCATCCCCATATAATAACCCTGTCTTTGGACCTCCCCGGGTAGCTGAGGTGGGAAGACATTCGTACCCGGGGAGTGCTCCCATTACTGAGGCTCTGGAGACTTCTGTCCCTGCATTTCCCGAGCCATCTTTCTGTGCTCAGCTGCCATTGCTTTATACTGGCCAGCCGATGCTTGGAATTCTTTCACCAGCTTCTCGCAGTGGCTTGTCATACCGGTAAATTTGGTGCCCTTGTAAGCCTTAGCCATTGACTCGTGCAGAGTCGCCTTCTTTTCCATCGTGACCGCTTGTTCTTCGTAGTACTCGGCTATCTTCAGATGGTCTTCGGGCGTATCCGCTGTTTCGATGAGCACGCTAATGTCCACTTCCTCCTGTGCGCTCGTCGGAATTCCTCTATAGAGAGAAAAAACCAACATAGTCACAGCGAAAGCGGCTAAGAGTAGCATCGACTTCTTCATGTATATCACCTCTTTTTTATGACGTTTTTCATTTTTACTGACCCTTTAATTTCCATTTTTTTAAGTTCTCAGCTCTCTTGACCGGTTTGCTCGTCATGCTTTCTCGGCAGATCCCTTCCTTTCCAGAAGGAATAGACCACGGGGATAAGTATAAGCGTAAGCGCGGTCGAGGTAACTAGGCCGCCTATCATCGGTGCAGCGATTCTTTTGACCATGTCCGCACCCGCACCCATGCTCCACATGAGCGGCATGAGGCCGAATATTGTCGTGGCGACCGTCATCATCTTGGGCCTCACCCTCTGGACGGCGCCCTCCATTATCGCGTCGTCGAGGTCTTCCTCTGTTTTCATCCGGCCGTTTCTGACCCTTCTTTCGTAGGCCTCGTCGAGATACATTATCATGACTATGCCTGTGCCGGCGGCGAGGCCGGCGAGCGCGATTATTCCGACCCACACGGCGATGCTCATGTTATATCCGAGAAGATACAGTATCCACACGCTTCCGATGAGGGAGAAGGGGACAGTGAAGAGGACGATGAGCGATTCCGTCACCGAGCTGAAATTCATATAAAGGAGAAGGAATATTATGAAGATCGTGAGCGGCAGAATGTAGGACAGCCTCTCCTTCACGCGCTGGAGATATTCGTACTGCCCCGCCCATTCGAGATAGTAACCCGCCGGGAGCTGGACCTTTTCCCGGATAATTTCCTTGGCATTATTCACGTAGCCCTCGTAGTCCTTTCCCTCGACGTCGATGAATACATAGCCGACTTTCTGCCCGTCCTCGTTCCTTATCTCGGAAGGGCCGGTACTGAAGTTTATATCAGCAAGGAGCGTCACAGGCACCTGCGCCCCTGAGGGTGTGCCTACCAAAACCCTTTCCAGTTTTTCGGGGTCCGTTCTGAAGTCCCTCTGGTACCTGACGTTAACGGGGTATCTCTCCTGCCCCTCGACCGTCTGCGATATGTTCTTCCCGCCTATGGCCGTTTCTATAACCTCTCCGACGTCGCCGACGGTGAGCCCGTACCGCGCCGCCTTCTCACGGCTTATGTCGAAGTCGAGGAAGTACCCGCCCGTGATCCTTTCGGCGAAGACGCTCCTCGTCCCAAGGGTTCCGGAGAGGGCGTTTTCTATATCTATGCCGATTCTCTCTATCGTTTTAAGATCCGGCCCGAATACTTTTATCCCGAGATTGCTTCTGAAGCCGGAGGTGAGCATCTCTGTTCTCGTCTGAATCGGCATCCAGAATATGTTCGCCATGCCGGGGAACTTCACCGCATCGTTCATCTCGGCGATCAGCTTGTCCCACGTCATGCCGTCCCGCCATTCGGATTCGGGCTTTAACGTGACGACAGTCTCCACCATGCTGAGCGGCGCGGGGTCGGTCGGGGATTCCGAGCGGCCGATCTTCCCGAAGACCCTTTCGACCTCGGGGAACTGCATCAGCATCCTGTCCTGGAGCTGGAGCACGCGCGACGCCTCGGTTATCGACATCCCCGGCACCGCGGTCGGCATGTAAAGTATCGTCCCTTCGTTAAGGGGCGGCATGAACTCCGAGCCGAGCTTTAAAAACGGCACGATCGTCAGCAGGAAGAGGACTATCGACGTTATGAGCACCGTCGGCTTGTAGCGGAGGACGAATCTCACGACCGGGTTGTAGAGCCTTATGAAGAACCTGCTTATGGGGTTTGTTTCCTCGGGCTTTATCCTGCCCGTAACGAGGAGCGCTATGAGAGCCGGGGTTATCGTTATCGCAAGGAGGGACGAGAAGAACATGATAAAGGTCTTCGTGAAGGCGAGCGGCTTGAAGAGCCTTCCCTCCTGGTATTCGAGCGTGAATACGGGAAGGAACGATACGGTGATTATGAGAAGCGAAAAGAAGACGGGCCTGCCGACTTCCTTCATCCCTTCCATGACAGCCTGGAACCTGTCGCCTCTCTCGCCTTCCTCCTGCCACCTTTCGAGCTTCTTGTGGACGTTTTCTATGAGCACGATCGAAGCGTCGACCATTTCCCCTATAGCTATAGCGATTCCGCCGAGCGACATGATGTTGGCGTTGAGCCCCATGTAGTACATCGGAATAAAAGCCATTAAAACGCCCACGGGTATCGAGATTATCGGGATGACGGCACTCCTCCAGTGAAGGAGGAAAACGATGATGACGAGGCTCACGATTATCATTTCCTCGAAGAGCGTCCCGCGCAGGGTTTCTATCGCCCTCTCGATAAGATTCGATCTGTCGTATGTCGTTACGATTTCGACTCCCTCGGGTAGCGACGGCTTCACATCCTCTATCTTCTGCTTCACCCTCTCTATGACGTCGAGCGCGTTCTCGCCGTAGCGCATGACGACAATACCGCCGACGGTCTCTCCCTTTCCGTCGAGCTCGGCGGCGCCCCTTCTCATGTCGGGGCCGAGGTGAACGGAGGCGACGTCTCTCACGAGGACAGGTGTCCCGTTGCCGTTAGTGCCGATGGCTATGTTTTCAATATCCTCCGTCGATTCAATGTATCCCCGTCCCCTGACGAAGTACTCCGTCGAGGCAAGCTCCACGACCCTTCCGCCGACGTCGTTGTTGCTCTTTCTCACGGCCTCTATGACTTCGTTTATCGGTATGTCGTACGCCAGGAGCTTGTTCGGGTCTATCTCTATCTGGTATTGCTTCACGAACCCGCCGACGCTCGCGACCTCGGCAACGCCGGGAACGGATTCGAGCCAGTACCTTAAATACCAGTCCTGGAGCGTCCGCAGCTCCGACAGGTCTCTCGCTCCGGATTCGTCGGTGAGCGCGTACTGGAAGACCCAGCCCACGCCCGTCGCGTCGGGCCCAAGCGTCGGAGTCACGCCCTCGGGGAGCTTCCCGGCGACTTCGTTCAGGTATTCGAGCACCCTGCTTCGCGCCCAGTATATATCCGTTCCGTCCTCGAAGATGATGTAAACGAGAGACGTCCCGAACATCGACTGTCCCCTCACGGCGCTCACGCCGGGCGCTGCAATCATGCTCGTTACTATGGGGTACGTTATCTGGTCCTCGATGATGTCCGGGCTTCGCCCGTCCCAGTCGGTGTAGACGATGACCTGCACGTCGGAGAGGTCGGGTATGGCGTCGAGCGGCGTTTTCTTCATCGCCCAGTAACCCCAGACGGCCATGAAGGCGACGATCGTAATCGTGATGAACCTGTTTTTCGCCGAGTATTCTATAATCTTATCTATCATTCGAGTCTCCGTTCCGGTGCCCGCTTCTTAGTGAATGTGTCCCTCGCCCGCATCCTGCCACGACGCCACTGCGTTCTGTATCCTGCTCTCGGAGTCTATGAGAAACCGCGCGCCGCTGACGACGAGCTCGCCTTCGAAAAGGCCGCCCAGGACTTCGTAGTATCCGCCCGCCTTCGCGCCGAGATTCACGCCTCTTACCTCCATCCTGCCGCCGCTCTTGCTGACGAAGACGATGTCGCTCGTTCCGGTTCTGAGAACGGCCGAGTCAGGCACGGCCAGCCTTTCACCGACGGGAACATCTATGACGACATCGGCATACATCTCGGGGAGGAGGGTGAGGTCAGGGTTAGGGAATTCAAGGCGCGCCTTGGCCGTCCGCGTCTTCATATCGAGGTGGGGGGATATGAACGTCACCTTCCCTTCGAACTCCCGGCCGGGGAGGGAGGCGAGCGTCATTGTCGCCTCGTCGCCGACCTTAACGAGGGGAATCTCGTTCTCGTATATGTCCGCTTCGACCCAGACGTTCGAATGGTCCGCGATCGTGTAAAGAACCGTGCCGGGCTCGACGTACGTGTTGGGGAAGACGTTCTTTTCAAGGACGTGGCCCGAGACGGGCGAATATATGACGAGACTGTCTCTCACCTTTCCCGTCTTCGCGAGCTCGTCTATCTGTCCCTGCGAAATGTCCCACAGCCTGAGCCTTCTTTCCGCAGCCTGGAGGAGCGCGCCGGAGCTGCTGGATATTTCGGGGTATCCGCTCCCCGAAAGCGCCTTCTTCGAGCGGAGCGCGATCAAATACTCTTCCTGCGTCGCGACGAGCTCGGGGCTGTAAATGGAAAAGAGCGGCTGGCCCTTGTGGACGTGCTCGAACGTGTAATTGACGTAGAGCTTGTCGACCCAGCCGCTGAACCTCGTGTGCACGCGCTCGACTTTTGTTTCATCGAGCACGACTATGCCGACCGTTCTTACCGTCCGGTCGAGAGAACGCATCGTAACGGGCACGGTCTTCACCCCTATGAGCTGCTGCCTTTCGGGGCTGACAGTGAATTCCGTCTTGGGCTTGCCGCCGCTTTCGGCCGGGGGCGGCTGCGGCTCCATCATGTGCCCGCTATGGCCTTCACCTTGCGGCATCTCCATTTCGTGAGGCGCGTCGTGCGGCGCGTGGCCGGTATCTTTCATCACCGGTGTAAGCTCCATTCCGCATATCGGGCACGTGCCGGGGTCTTTCATCTTCACGGAGGGATGCATAGGGCAGGTCCAGTAATCTATTTCTCCCTCGGCAGTCAGCACGGGCTTCAATGTGTGCTCGTGGCTCTTTTGAAAGAATGGAATTTCCCTTAGCCCGGGGACGGCATGTCCGTATCGGTATAATCCGTAGCCTATTACCGCGAGGATAATCAGGACTGCAATCAGGGTTACGCTGCTTCGTTTTTTCATCTCTCTTCTCCTCCGGCGGCCACTGCCGCGATCTCAACTCCCGTGTATTCCTCTATCCTTGCCAGCGCCTTCAGGTATTCAGCGAGGTTCCTTTCGTATTCGAGCTCGAAGCTGAATACAGTCATCAGGCTGTCGAGAAGCGCCGAGAAATCGACCGAGCCCGTCTGGTAAGCGGAGATCGCCGATTCGAGCGCGAGCCGCGATTGGGGAATTATTCCCTTCTCGTAAAGATCCATGAGCTTTTCGGAAGTCCTCGCGCTGAGGTAACTTTCCTTTACGGAGAACTGGACTTCCCGGTTCGTGTTTCTGTATTCCTCCTCCGCGCCCTTGAGATTAAGCGCCGCCTCCTCTACGCCGAGGCTCTGCTTCCGCCAGAAGTAGAGCGGAACCTTGAGCCCGAGCGACACCTCCCACACGCCGTCCATCCCTTTCCCGTCCATTCCTCCCATAACCCCCGGCGAGAGACCGACGACGAAGTCCGGGTAAAGCTCTTTTCTGGCGAGTGCGAGCGATTCCTGTCCCGATGTCACCATGCTCTCTTTCACGGCAAGGGCGGGGGAGTTCTTCTCGGCCAGAACGCCGGCTTCCTCGGGCGAGAAGGGAAGGGGAACCTTTACAGGCTCCTCCGGTTTCCCGAGCGGCGCGTCGGTCGAGCGGCCCAGGATGGAATTTATCCTGGCCTCGATTATCTCTCTTCTCAGATCGAGCACCTCTATCTGCTCGAGGAATTTTGACGTCTCTACGCCGGCAGTGATCATATCCTGCTGTGCGGCCTTTCCGACCTCGTACCTGATCTTCGCAATTTCGGTAAATTTTTCGAGGAGCGACTTATTCTTTTGCGTGATCTCTATAGCCTTCAGGGTGAGCTGCCAGTCGTAATAGGCGGACTTTAGATCAGCCGCAACCTTCCTCTCGCTCGCCTTATAGGATTCCCCTTCCGCGTCGGCGTCTATAGAGGCTATCTTCTCCTTCAGCGAGAGCTTTCCCGGGAACGGTATCTCCTGGGAGACCGAAAATCTCAGCATGCTGTTCGGGTCTTCTTCGAGGGTGATGCTGTCGAAGGTGACGTTCTGCCAATCGACGCCTATCATCGGATCGGGCAGAGTGCCCTCCTGCTTCGGACGCTTCTGCGACGCTTCCCACCTCGCCCGGGCCGCCCTCAGCTCAGGATTGTTGTCGATTGCTTCCACGACGAGGGAGTCGAGCGTAACTACGTCGCCCGCATAGGCGGCGCCCGCACATCCCAATATAACCGCGAGGACGCATAATATATTCTTCATGTTCTTACCTCCCTGTTAGAGGCTTATTAACTGTCTGTAAATTACTGGCTTTAAAGATTCGAAAAGGCGGAGGTTCCCGTTGCCGCAATGGATGCGGAACGGTCCCCGGTTTTCAGGATGGGACTATAGAAGAAGTGAGGAATTAGAGATTTCGAGCCCGGGAGGCGAATGCTCCTTCGAGGCGACGTCTCTTACCTTTACAGTTTGTCCGGGCGTGTGCTCGAGCATCTGTATCGGTATTGTACATACGAGCGTTCTTACTGCCGGATTCTGGTCGAGCGAAGCGTTGACCAGGCTCTCGAAACAGCAGGACGACGCCGATTCGGGGGATTCCTGCAAAAGAGACAACTCCGTTTCCGGCGCGCCTTCTTCGGATTCCTGGGCCATGCCGTGGCAGCCAAGGTGTTTCGACTGCGCATCCCCGGAAGCCTTTACGGGCGTGGCGAACGCATCCGGCCTGAATCCGCTGTAGCAGAATAAGACTAGTAATATTAGAAAGAGGCTCAGGTATCTCTTCATCGCTTCTGTTTATAAAATACAACTTAAAAGCCCGAAGTCAACGTCTTGAAAACCTGCGGCGGAAGAGAGGTGTCGAATGTCTGGCCGCGTCCCCGCAGGCGTGGGACAAGGCGGGAAGCGTCGGTTAATCTAGTTAAATCCATATATTACTGCGTCCAGGAGGCTACGAAATGGAATATACAAAGATAAGCGGCACTAATATAGAATCTTCGAGAATAGGGCTCGGGTGCTGGGCGATAGGCGGCTGGCTCTGGGGAGGGAGCGAGGAAAGGGAATCCATAGATACCATAATCTCGGCGCTCGAAAGGGGGATCACGCTCATAGACACGGCGCCGATTTACGGTTCCGGGCTGTCCGAGGAAATAGTAGGAAAGGCCATGGCTGAGTACGGAAACCGGGAGAAAATAATCCTCGCGACGAAAGCCGGCCTCGACTGGACCTCCGGCAAGGTTTACAGGAATTCGACCCGTGAGCGTATAATGAGAGAAGCCGAGGATTCGCTTGTGCGCCTCCGGACGGATTACATAGACATCTACCAGATACACTGGCCCGATTACGATACGCCGATAGAAGAGACGGCGAAGACGATGAACGAGCTCTTTGAAAAGGGTGTCATTAAGGCGATAGGTGTGAGCAACTATTCCACGGAGCAGATGGACATTTTCAGGAAGAACGCCCCGCTCCATACATCCCAGCCTCCGTACAACCTCTTCGAGCGCGGAATAGACGAGTATATATTCCCATACTGCGACGATAACAAGATCACGATGCTTCTTTACGGCGCGATATGCAGGGGGCTTCTAAGCGGAAGAATGAAGCCGGACACCAAGTTCGAAGGCGACGACATCAGGAAGGCGGACCCAAAATTCAGAGAGCCGAGGTTCGAACAGTATCTCAAAGCCGTCAGCCTCCTCGACGAATACGCGCAGAAGCATTTTGGAAAGCGCGTGATACACTTGGCCGTCAGATGGGTTCTGGACAAGGCCCCGGCGCACATCGCCCTATGGGGCGCGCGGCGTCCGTCGCAGCTCGATCCTGTTGACGGCATAATGGGCTGGTCACTCAAAAAAGAGGACTTCGACGCGATAGACAGGATCGTCGAAGAAGCTGTGACCGACCCGGTAGGGCCGGAGTTCATGGCTCCCCCGAAGCACAGGGCGGCGTGAGACTGGTCAGGTCTTCCCGAGCGATTTGATCGTCTCAGGAGTGAGCTCTTCCAGGCTGTCGAGTATAACGTCCGCACTCTTGAACTGCTCTGCTGTCAGCCTCTTGTCCGGAATGGCTATGCAGTACATCCCGGCGCCCTTCGCGGATCTGAGTCCGTTTATCGAATCCTCTATGGCGACGCATTCGGCCGGGGTTGCGCCCAGCCTCTCCGCGGTATGTATGTAGATGTCGGGATGGGGTTTTCCGTTTCCCACCGATTCCCCGGAGACGACGGCCAGGAAATGATCGTGGAGAGAAAACATGTCGAGGACGAAATTCACTACCCTTAGAGGCGAGCTCGACGCGACGGCGAGCCTGTAGCCTTCGTCTTCGAGCTGCTCCAGGAGAGGCGCCAGCGCAGGAATCACTTCGAGCTCTTCTTCGTATATCGACGTGAGTATGGATATGCGCTCGTTTATAATCTCATCGACCGTTTCATCGAGGTTAAACGTATCGACGAGGAGCCTCCCGGAATCGCGCTGATTCAGCCCCACGATCTTGTCCCTGTAGTCCGGGCTGTAGTCTATATTTCTTCTCGCCAATAGTATTCTTTCGGTTTTTTCCCAGAGCGGCTCGCTGTCTATCATGACGCCGTCCATATCGAATATAACAGTGCTTATCATCGGATGTTTGTCGGAACCTCTTTTAGAAAATAGCCGGCACGATGCCGTGCCAATGAGACTACCCGGGGAATCGCCCGCCAGAAAGCAGGGGCAATCCAAGCGGGCATCCGCTCGCAGCGGATGCCCTGAAGAAGGTTGGAGAATTGGTATGACTTTGAATTCAAAAAACGGGGAGGCATCGCGACCAAGACATGCCCTGGCATTTTAAATGCAAGGGACTTAGTCGAATGTGATGCCGAAATTCAGATAGCCGCTCGAAGGCCCGTAATAAGACGGCCCGTAGTAAACCGG
>JAGVLR010000079.1 GCA_020054175.1 Candidatus Dadabacteria bacterium | reverse complement strand
CTCTTTTACCAGGCGCTCTGGTACCAGGCGGAAAATTCGCGCTCCGCAGTCATATGGGGCGCGGTCGCGGGGGCCATAGTCCTCGTGATACTTTTTTACGTAGTCTTCAAGCTCGCGCTCAGAATTCCGCTGAAGTACTTCTTCACCTTGACGAGCATATTCCTTTACCTCCTCGCCTTCATTCTTATCGGAAAGGGCATCAGGGAATTACAGGGGGCGGGGATAATAGGCATTACGCCGCTCGAATTCCTGCCGCAGATAGACCTGCTCGGTTTCTATCCGACGCTCGAAACGGCGGTTCCGCAGGCCGTGCTCATACTGGCGTTTATATTCGCCGTCTTCTGGCTTTACAGGGCTAACGGCGAGAGGGCCGGGGCTTCCGGCATTTCGGACGGCGTCAAAGACATGCAGGCCGCGCTCGGGCAGATGAAGAGCGACCTCGCCGAGTGGAAAAAGCGTGAAAGCGGCGGCGATCTCGGCCTGAAAATCGAGGACGCCATAGCTCGCGTGGGGGAGCTGGAAGAAAAGCTCGGGGAGCTGGGCGGCTCTCATACCCGCCCGTCGGGAAGCAAGTAAAACCGCGCGGCGCGGGGGCGTTTTCTTGTCCGCATTTCCATAAACATATAGACTTACTGGATGAACAAGAAAGCTGTAATAATCCTCTCCGGGGGAATCGACAGCTCGACGCTCCTTTACGATACGGCGTCGAAGGGCTGCGAGGTTTCGGCCCTGACTTTTATCTACGGGCAGAAGCACGAAAGGGAAATCGGCTCGGCCAGGGCTATATGCAACGAGCTTTCCGTCTCCCATCGCGTCGTGGATTTGTCGGCGCTCAAGCCGATCCTTTCAGGCTCCGCGCTGACAGACCCGGACGTCGAAATCCCGGACGTCCCGGAAACCTCCGAGCACTACGGCACCCTTAAAACGACCATAGTTCCCAATAGAAACGCCATATTCCTTTCGATAGCCGTGGGATACGCCGTTAGCACCGGCGCGGGGGCTGTGCTCTTCGGGGCGCACCACTCCGACAGGGGGGTGTATCCCGACTGCAGGGCCGAATTCGTCGAGGCGTTTCAGGCGGCCGCGAGGCTCGCCACGGACGCGCCTGAGCTTCGCATAGAGGCCCCCTACGCAGCGCTCGACAAGGCGGAGATAGTCAAGCTCGGGGCCGGGCTCGGCGTGCCGTTCGGCCTCGCCTGGAGCTGCTACAAGGGCGGGGAGATTCACTGCGGGGCGTGCAGCTCGTGCAGGGAGAGGAAGAGGGCGTTCGCCGAGGCAGGAGTCCCCGACCCGACGGGGTACAGGTCATGAAAATCAGCGAGATATTTTTCTCCCTCCAGGGGGAGGGGATAGAGATAGGGCTGCCTACGGTGTTCGTCAGGCTATTCGCCTGCGATCTCCGCTGTTCGTGGTGCGACACGATGTACGCCGTCGAGGGCAGGGACTTTAAAGACATGCGGCTCGATGACATCGTCGGCGAGATTTTGTCCTACGGGTGCAAAAGAGTCTGCATCACAGGCGGCGAGCCGCTGATACAGGCAAAGGAAGCGGCGGCGCTGGCCGAAATCCTCACACGGGAAGGCTACAGCATAGTTCTCGAAACGAGCGGGCACAAGATGCCCCCGCCCGCGTTCTGGGGCGACAATACCGTGATAAGCATGGACTGCAAGTGCCCCGGCTCCGGGATGGATGGGAGGATGGATTTCGGGCTGTTTTTGATGCTCCGTCCCGGGGACCAGCTCAAGTTCGTCATAGGCGGCGACGCGGATTACGAGTACGCAAAAAAAGTCATATCTGAAAATGAAATTCAGGCGAATATTATATTTCAGCCGGTGGGCGGCGAGGGGCTCGGCATGCTGACGGAGCGCGTGCTCGCCGACAGGCTGGAGAAGGTCCGGGTTTTGCCGCAGCTCCATAAAATTCTCTGGGGAAACAAACGTGGGGTATAATATGTAGTTCCCGCACCGGGAACCCGTCTTGTTGTTTTTAGTGTTCGTTATGTTATAATCAGCAAGCGGATTTTTTCATATAATATATATTGGGGAGTGAATTGATGCAGAGGTTGATAATGGAAGAGATAAGGGAAAAATACGACTACGAACCTTTCGCCGACACCGAAGAATACAGGCAGGTTAACGGCTATTGTATTGACAGCTGGGTCGAGCTGATGAAGAGGAAAGGCACCGATGGCATCGACGCCATACTCGACGTCGCGACCGGCGCCGGGACAATGGTTCAGATCGTATTCGATTATCTTCCCGAGAGCTGGAGGAAGGCTGCGGTAATGTGCCTAGACCAGTCCGGCGAGGCCCTTAAGCTCGCCCAGTCGAAGCTCGAAAAAACCGTCGACAGGCTGAAGCTCGTTCACTCGTCCGTCGAGGATATGACGCTCGCCGACAACAGCATAGATATAGCTGTGTGGGGGAACGGGATACACTACCTTTCCGAGCAGGACCAGCTCGACAGCGTGAAGAGAATCAAAATTGCGCTCAAGCCGGGCGGATTCTTCTTCTTCAACACCGCGTTTTACGAAGAGGCGAGGCCGCTCGAAACGCTGCCCTTCTACCGTACGCAGGTCAAGACCGCCGTCCAGTATTTGAGAGACAGGGGAGTCAACAGGCTGAAGGACGATTCCAGGACGGAGGCTTCCAAATTCCTCCCGAGGGCGTATTACGAGGAGCTGGTTCAGCAGTCGGGATTCAAGCTCGTCGAGGCCAAGGAATTCGCCGTCGATATGAAGAGGGAGGCCTGGGAATATATCAGCTCGTTCCAGCAGTACGCCGCCGGAGCGCTCAGGGGCCATCCTGTCGACGAGGCCGTCCGCGCGATGAGAGAGGCCGTTCAGCCCGCTCTGGAGCTTCATGGCGAAAGGGACAGCGACGGTAACCTTTACATCACCCGCAAGTGGCTCGCGATCAGCTCACAGGTCTGATAACCACGTAGCTTCCTTGGGCAGCTTTATCGGGCAGCTTCATCCGAAGGTAAAAATCTCCCGCGCCGCGCAGGCTGCGTAAAGCTCCGCCTCACCCGGCACAAGCCGCGTACTGTTGAAAGTCCCCCTCACCCTGGCCCCTTTTTGGTTGCAGTTGCTTCTGCGCAGTACTAGATAGACTTCAGTGCCGTCGGTCAGAGGCGTCCAAATGCTCACTCGCTCG
>JAGVLR010000088.1 GCA_020054175.1 Candidatus Dadabacteria bacterium | reverse complement strand
GCCGGAAGCGGCTCCCTGCCCTTCTCTTCCATGAACTTCGCGCGCTCGTTCCATACCTTGCCCGCCCTTTCGAGGACATAAGCCGGTATCTTGACCGTCCTGTTCTGGTTGAAAACGCCCCTTATCATCGCCTGGTTAATCCACCAGCAGGCGTAGGTCGAGAATCTGTATCCCCGCGTGTGGTCGTACCTGTCGACAGCCTTCATGAGGCCGAGGTTCCCCTCCTGGATGAGGTCTAAAAACGGAATGCCCCTCCCGACGTACCTCTTCGCGAGGCTGGCAACGAGCCTGAGGTTGGCCTTGACGAATCTTCCTTTGAGCCGCGCCTCTGTAGCTGTGTAGACGTCGTGGAGGCGGACCAGCCTTCCAAACCGCCCGATAGTTGGGCCGCCGGACCCGGACCCGCTCTCATCCCTCTCCACCACTTCCCTGGCGTCCGAGAGGAGCTTTATGGAATCATGATTATTTTTAACTCCCAAGAGTGCGCCTATATTTTTTTCGATGCGGAGCTTCTCGGCCCCGCATACTTTTATCTTTGCCGCGTTTCTAACCTCTTCCTGAGCGCTCATGAGGGATTCCATCCCCACTTCCTTGAAATAAGCGTTTACAAGCCTTAGCTCGTTGTTGAGCTCGTAGGGGTTCTCCGCTTCGTTATGGGCTTCCTCGGCGGCTTCAGCCTCTTCCACTTCTTCTGTAAAGCCATAGCCCGTATCCCCGTCCTCGTAATAGCCGTCGTCCATGAAACCATGCGAATCAGGGCCGATCCCGGTCGGTATCGCTTCGAATGAAAGTCCTCTCTGCATGTGACAGCCCTCCTTGATTAGCTTTTTAAAACCCCGTTCTGCTATGGGGTTCTAATAAGAAACTACGGAGGCTCCCAGGAGAGCGGATTGACCTGTATAAAAAATTCCGGCTACGCAGGCAGTCATGAGGCAGGCAAGGGTGGCCGCGACGAGTGCCCGGAGGCCGAGCGAAGCGATGTCCCTTTTCCTCTCGGGCGCGAGCGCCGTGAGCCCGCCGACGAATATTGCCATCGAGGCAACGTGGGCGAAGCCGCAGAGAGCGTAAGAAGCCAGGACGGGGGAGCGTGGGTCGGTTATGAGGCCGTCTCTCATGGCGCCCGCGAGGTCACGGTAGGAGACGACCTCCGTCAGAACCGCCCGCTCGCCGATGATTTTGGAGACGGTATAGGCGTCGTCGAGCGACACGCCGATTATGAGTGTAAATGGGTAGAAAAGATAGCCGAGCATGCCTTTTAAGGACCAGTCGACGTTTATGCCGAAGATGCCGTTTATGTAGCTCCCAGCGCCGCCCGTGAAGAGGTCGAGCAGCGCAACCAGTCCGAGGACGGCTATCAGGAGGGCCGCGATGCCGATTATGAGCTTGACGCCGTTCTCGGCCCCGTTGATTATCGCCTCGAAGAGCCCGTCTTCTCTTTCGTAATGGGGTTCGACGCCAGTGCCGAGTGTCTCGGGGACGGAATCCTCCGGGACGACGAGCTTCGACATCGCCAGCGCCGCGGGGGCCGAGAGTATTGAGGCAGATATGAGATGCCCGGCTATAGTCGGAAACTCCGCCTGGAGGCTGTAGACGTAAACGGCCATTATGTTCGACGATACAGTGGCCATCCCGGCCGTCAGGACAGTACACAGCTCGGAGCGCGTCATGCGGCCGAGGAAGGGCTTTATAGTGAGGGCGGATTCGACGCCGACGAAGATATTGGCCCCAGTGCTCAGGGATTCGGCCCCCGAGATTCTCATGAGCCTCGTGAAGACGTAGGCGAAGGCCTTTATCACCCGTGGCATGATGTTATAGAAATAAAGCACTGACATGAGCGACGAGAAGAAGATAATGGTAGGGAGCCCCTGGAATGCGAGGAAAAACCCGAGCGATTCCTCACCCTGGGGGTTTCTCCCTCCCGGCGGAAGGGCGAGCCTTCCGAAGAGGAACTCCGCCCCGGCGGACGCCGAGGCAAGAACCTTCACGACAATGTCGTTAAGATAAAGAAAGACTTTCGTTCCCGCGGGCGCCAGGAAGACGAACGCCCCGAAGACGAGCTGAAGCGCTATGGCCCATATTATGACCCTGAAATTGACGTTTTTCCTGTTGGCCGAAAGCGCCCAGGCGGTACCCAGAAGTATGAAGATCCCTGCGAAGCTCACGAGATTATAAATACCCACTTCTTTAGACTATCCCCCTCTTTTTATGATACTTTGCTCCACTCGGGTAACATGCGGCAGCGGCCTGATTACCCCGGCCCTTAACCCGCAAAATCCCGGGCGCGGCTTTTTCCAGTTCCTTAATCAATTACTTATATCCAAAGGCGTCGCAACATGCTCCCCGGCGTGGCGGGCGGTCCGGCCCCTTTCGCAAATCTCAAATTCGTATACAATATATCCCACAACACGGAGGAATTTAATGGTTGCAAAGGCAGTTCAGGCAAGCGTAATTCTATTTTTCCTCTTATTAATCGGGTGTAAAGGTCCGACCAACGTAAACGTATTCAAGGCTCCCGAGGCGACGTATACGAGCTACGACGTCATCCTCATTCCTGATTTCAGGAAGACAGATCTCGAATGGGTGCCCTACGATTCGGGCACGGTCATAGCGGATATGATAGCCGAGGAGCTCCGGACCCAGAACAAATTCAAGGTAATAAGCCGGGCAGAGAACGCCGAAGGCGTCGGGAACCACAGGGTCCTCGTCGTTGACGGTATAGTAAGCGGATACACGCGCGG
>JAGVLR010000121.1 GCA_020054175.1 Candidatus Dadabacteria bacterium | reverse complement strand
GTCGGCGGTATGACGAGGATGCCGAGGATCCAGGAAAAAGTCAGGGAGATATTCAAAAAGGAGCCCCAGACGAGAATCAACCCTGAAGAAGTCGTCGCCATAGGCGCGTCCGTACAGGGGGGCGTCCTCGAAGGCAAGGTCGACGAGGTTCTTCTTCTCGACGTTGTTCCGCTTTCGTTAGGCGTCGAAACGAAGGGCGGCCTTTTCACGAAAATCATCGAAAGAAACACCACCATTCCGACGAAACGAAGCCGCACATTCACCACCGCCTTCGACAACCAGGACTTCGTCGGCATACACGTTCTCCAGGGCGAAAGGGAGATGGTGGACGACAATATCTCTCTCGCGAATTTTAACCTCATCGGCATACCGCCCGCGCCCAGGGGAATGCCGCAGATCGAGGTATCCTTCGAAGTCGACGCCGACGGCATACTGCACGTTTCGGCGAAGGACCTCGGAACGGGAAAGAAGCAGGCGATACACGTCGTCACATCCGGCGGGCTTTCCGACAGCGAAATACACAAGATAATAGAAGAGAGCAAGACGAGCAGCGACATCGACAGGCGAAGACGCGACCTCGCCCTCTTAAAGAACGAGGCGGAGGGCCTTCTGTATTCGGTGAAGAAGACTCTCGATTCCTATTCCGACAAGATAGATCCCGAGCTGAAAGAGCATCTTGAAAGCTCCGTAAGAGAAATGAGGGAATCGCTGGAAAGCGAGGACTATGTCTACATAAAGGACATGCTCGACCGTCTCAAGAACGCATCCTACAGATTCGCCGAAGTCATATATTCCAGGCACGAAAGCTATTCCGAAGCGTTCAATGAAAGCGAATAGCCTTCCATAGACAGGTATTATATTACTCTTATGAGCAGAGTGGATTACTATGAGATTCTCGAGGTCGAGCGGAGCGCCACGACCGACGAGATAAAAAGGTCGTATAAGCGGCTGGCCTTCGAATGGCACCCGGACAGGAATCCCGGCAGCAGGGAATGCGAGGAAAGATTTAAGGTCATAAGCGAGGCCTATCAGGTACTGAGCAATCCCGACAAAAGGGCCCGTTACGACAGTTTCGGGCACATGTCGTCCGAGGGGTTGTTCACCGAGTTCGACTTCGAGGCCGGTTTCGGCGATATCTTCGGGGATCTTTTCAACGAGGTTTTCAGCGGCGCGGCAAGGGAAAAATCCCGGAGGGGAAACGACCTCAGGTATTCGATAGACCTCACTTTCGACGAGTCGCTTACGGGATGCGAGAAGACTATAAAAGTCCCGAGGCAGACAGCCTGCTCGGGATGCGGCGGGCGCGGCGCGGCTCCAGGCGGAGACGTTCCCTGCCAGTCTTGTAACGGACGGGGCGAGCTCCAGTACTCGCAGGGCTTTTTCGCGATAAGGCGCACGTGCCCGACGTGCGGCGGCGCGGGCAGGCGTATATTGAAACCCTGCAAGGAATGCCGCGGCGAAGGCCATTTATCGATCGAGCACAACTTAACCGTAAAGATCCCGGGCGGTATATCCGACGGGGCGCGCCTCAGGATGCGTGGCGAGGGGGACGCCGGGCAAAGGGGAGCGAACGGCGATCTTTACATAGACGTCCACGTCGAGGAACACCCGCTCTTCAGGCGTGACGGTGACGACCTTCACTGCACGGTGCCGATAAGCTTCGTGCAGGCAGCCCTCGGCGACGAGATAGAAATACCCGTCCCCGGAGGAAACAGCGCTATAACCATCCCGGCCGGTACGCAGTCGGGACAGACTTTCAGGATGAAGGGTAAGGGCGTTCCGAGGCTCGAAGGGCGAGGGTCGGGCGACCTCTACATAGACATACACGTCGAGGTTCCCGTTAAGCTGAACAGAACGCAGAAGCTCCTGCTCGAAGAATTCGCCCGGGCGAGCGAAGAAGAAAACGTCCCCATGGCGAAAAGGTTCGTCTCCAAGCTCCAGGAGCTCATCAACAAATAATCCGGAATAAATAAATCCCGACGGTCCGGCAGTGTACGAAATACCGGTCGGGTCATGGGGCCGTTTAAGGTAAATCCCTTGCGGGGAGGCCTACGCCAGGCCGCCCGCTATCGCCGGGATTATGGACACGACGTCCTCTTCCTTAAGAGAAGTCTCTTTACCGTTGAGGAATCTTATGTCTTCGTTGTTCACGTAGAGGTTGATGAACCTTCTAAGATTCCCGGACTCGTCGCAGAGCCTGTTCTTTATTCCGGGGAACTGCGATTCCAGCGTCTCGATTAATTCACCTACGTTTGCGGCGCTGACGGAAACCTCGTCCTTTTCAGCCGTGAGCTTCCTAAGCGGGGTTGGTATGCGAACTGATGGCATCTTGCGTACCTCCTTTTTCTTCCTGGTTCTTTATTTTCGAATAAAGCTCCTCGAAATCTTCGAGATGAGCTTCGATAATGTGGGGCTGCGCGACGCTGTCGGCTATTGCCTCCTGCGTCTTGAGCCCGTTGCCTGTTATGCAGATTACTATCGTTTCATTTTTGGGGATAGCACCCTGCTCGATGAGCTTCTTCGTCACGGCCATTGTGACGCCGCCCGCGGTTTCCGTGAAAATCCCCTCCGTCTCGGCGAGGAGCTTTATGCCGGCGATAATCTCGGGGTCTGAAGCGTCTTCACCCCAGCCACCGCTTTCCTTCATCACGTTCATCGCGTAAAAGCCGTCCGCAGGCGTCCCTATGGCGAGGGACTTGGCTATCGTGTCGGGCTTTACGGGCTTGAATATCTCCCACTTGTTCTTCAGCGCGGTCGTAATCGGGGAGCATCCCGTCGCCTGGGCGCCGTATATGCTGGTACCGTTTTCCGGGACTATTCCCAGCATCTCGAACTCCTTTATAGCCTTCCAGACCTTCGTAAGAAGCGAGCCGCTGGCCATCGGCACGACAACGTGCTTCGGGGCCCTCCAGCCGAGCTGCTCCATCATCTCGAATGCGAGAGACTTCGAGCCCTCGGAATAATAGGGTCTGAGGTTGATGTTGACGAAGCCCCAGCCGTATTTCCCGGCTACCTCGCTGCAGAGCCTGTTGACGTCGTCGTAGGCTCCTTTTACCCCTATCAGGTTGGCCCCGTAGATGGTGGTTCCGATAATTTTCGCCTGTTCGAGGTTATGCGGGATGAATATGAAGCTTTCGAGCCCGCCCTCGATGGAGAGTGCGGCTACGGCGTTCGCGAGGTTACCCGTGGAGGCGCATGCCGCCGTTGCGAACCCGAACTCCTTTGCCTTGGAGAGCGCGACGGACACGACCCTGTCCTTAAACGACAGAGTAGGGTAGCAGACCCCGTCGTTCTTTACGTATATCTCCTTAACTCCAAGGACGCGGGCGAGATTGTCCGCTTTTATGAGAGGAGTAAACCCGACGCTCCTTCCGACGGCCGGGTCGGCATCGATAGGCAAAAGCTCTTTATATCTCCATATATTCCTTTCCCGTTTCTGGATGGCCTCGCGCGTGAGCGCCTTTTTAATCTCGTCGTAGTTGTAGGCCGCTTCGAGAGGCCCGAAGCACGTTTCACAGACGTGAAGCGGCTCCTTGGGATACTCTTCCCCGCATTCCTTACACTTAAGTCCCTTAACGAAACTCATCATATACCCCGCAGATATATTGAATAAAATAAAGAAGTTACCCATTCCCCCCCAGGTTGTCAAAAACCGCTTCGGGGGAAAAGGCCCTAACTACCAGTCATCCCGTTTTTTTATTTCCTCGTCTTTTTTGTCCTGTTCGAGGACTATTTTTTCGTATTGCTCGGATTCTATGTAGCTTCCGTTTTTCCTGTATATGCCGCCGACGACGATGTAGTCGTTGTCTTCGATGTCCCACGTTCCGGGCATTTCGACCTCTATAAAATTACCCTTTAAATCCATGAGCCTGAAAAAAGTTGTGGGCCCCTCCGGGTGCTCCATGTCCACCTCGAGGCCGGACACGATACCCTCGACGGCGACCAGCCGCCCGTCGTACGCTATCGGGGAGAAAAGAATCTTGTATATCGGTGCCCTGTAGCCCTGTACGCTGCTGCCGGGAATATATTCGGGCTTCTTGTTGCAGCCGGCGGAAAGAATCATCAATAAAAAGAGAAATACTAGAGGCACCGCAAAGACGGAGTTCACAGGAAGGGT
>JAGVLR010000231.1 GCA_020054175.1 Candidatus Dadabacteria bacterium | reverse complement strand
GGCTCTGTACAGGTAAGCCTTGGCTGCCCTGCAGTGAGCCTCGAAGAATCAATGTGCATCGGCCACGTTTGCGAAGTCATCGACGAAAGCGGGCCCGAACCGGTCGTGATAGATGAATTCATCATAAGGTTCGGCGAGAGATGTACCGCATTCGACTGCTTCACTCTCGAATGTCAGAACACTTCCCAGAACATCGGCGATTCCGTCATAGTAATCGAATCGGTAAGCGGAAAACCCGTGAACGAAGACAGCGAAGAGATCGAGCACAACGGCAAACCCGACGGGACGATTTTCTTCGACGATAATGAGTACACCTTCCGATGTTCGGACGGCGGTCTCATAGTCCCCTAGGCTGTGCGACAGGAGATCAGAGCAGGAGACCTGCCGCTGTTTCACATGCGCGCGTCCATTGCTTTTAATCTCCTGCAGCACCGTCTCAACGCAACTTTTACGTCATTTCTGGTCCACGAGAAATCCTCTGTATTACGCTCCCCTTCGTATATATCATTGACTCTTAACTATTTTTAAATTATAGTATGGTTAGGTCGGGGTTGCCGACAGTTCGTTCCGGCAAGTGTCGCTTTCGCGGCGCACAAGGAGGGTCAGATGAAACCGCTGGTTAATATCTTTTCCCGTATAACCGCGGGGGCTGTCCCCGATATTCTCCCCATAAACCGCAGCTGTCTGTTCATCATACGCACGGGCGCTGCCCCGGCGAAGCAGGGGCGATAAAATGAACGATTCCTCGGACGCGTCCGAAAAGCCCGCACCGGCCAGGGCCGGGAAAGGCGGCAAAGGGAAAAAACCTCACAGCGCCGGACGCAACGATTCCAAATCGACGGAAGCAGCGGCTCCTAAAACCGCATATGGAGGCGACTCCGCCTCGACGGCCATTCTCGATTCGCGCGGCGTCATAATCTCCACGAACGAAGCGTGGAAAAATTTCGCCGAATCCGGCATGCTGAAATACGCGAGCTGCGCCCCCGGCGACAACTACGTCGAAATCTGCGAAAGCGCTTCTGGAGAAGAAGCCGAATCCGCACGCGAAATAGCTTCCGGAATCCGCTCCGTCCTGGGCGGTTCTCATTCCGAATTCTCTCTCGAATATCCCGTCGCCGCGCCCGTAGGTGAGCTCTGGTTCCGCACCGTCGTAACATCTCTCTCGCAGGACCATGTTGCCCGCATACTCGTGATTCACCTCGACGTAACGGACAAAAAAATCGCTAAAAGAGAAGTAAACGATCTTGCCCGAAGGCTCCTCGGAACTATAGAAAGCATCACCGACGGATTCTTCACGCTCGATAAAGAATGGCGCTTCACATATCTCAACAGCGAGGCCGAGCGCATATTCGGCCGGAAGCGAGAGAGGCTGATCGGCAGCTCCATATGGGAAGAATTCCCCGTGGCCGTCGGCACCCGGCTCGAAAGGGAATGCCGCCTCGCGCTCGGGCAAAACGAAACGTCCTCCTTCGAAGAATACTATCCTGCCCTCGGCCTCCTTCTCGAAGTCAAAATTTATCCCTCCGCCGAAGGGCTCACAATCTACACCCACGACGCAACCGAAAGACACAGGCACCGCGAGGCCCTCAGGGAAAGCGAAGAGCGTTTCCGCTTCCTCGCCAAGGCGACGACCGACGCCATCTGGGACTGGGACCTCAAATCGAACTCTTTATGGTGGAACGACGGCTTCGAAACCCTCTTCGGTTTCGGCCCCAGCGAGGTAGAGCCCGGCATCGAGTCATGGTATAACAGGATTCACCCCGAAGACAGGGACCGCGTCACCGCCGGCGTTCATAAAGCCATCGATTCCGGCGAGCTGGAATGGTGGGACGAGTACAGGTTCTTCAGGAAGGACGGCTCCACTGCCTACGTGCTCGACCGCGGCTACATCATCCACGACGACGAAGGCAACCCCGTCCGGATGATCGGCGGCATGACGGACCAGTCGGAGAGGAAGAGCACCGAGAACAAGCTCCGCGAGCAGGCCGCCCTTCTCGACAAGGCGCAGGACGCGATAATAGTACGCGACCTCGGCCACAGGATACTCTACTGGAACCGGAGCGCCGAAAGGCTCTACGGATGGACAAGCGAGCACGCCGCGGGAAAGTCCGAGAAAGACCTCATGCACAAGAGCGCGAACGATTACCACACTGCGATGGAGATTACTCTTGCCAGGGGTGAATGGATGGGCGAGATGGACCACAGAACGAGGGACGGCAAAGAGGTTATCGTCGAAAGCAGGTGGACGCTCGTCCGCAACGACAGGGGCGAGCCCGATTCGGTCCTCACGATCAACACAGACATCACATCCCGGAAGAAGCTGGAGCAGCAGTTCCTCCGCGCCCAGCGTCTCGAAAGTATCGGCACGCTGGCGGGCGGCATAGCGCACGACCTCAACAACGTCCTCGCCCCGATAATGATGTCGATCGGCCTCCTCAAGCTCAACGAGACGGAGGAGAAACGGCTTCGTCTCCTCTCCAGCATCGAATCGAGCGCCTAGCGCGGGGCCGACATGGTCAACCAGGTGCTGTCCTTCGCGCGCGGGGTCGAGGGGCACCGCGTCGCCATAAACCCGATGTACGTCGTCTGGGACATACAGAAGATTATCAACGACACCTTCCCGAAGAACATCGAATTCTCGGTCTCTTCGCCGGACAGCCTCTGGACAGTCAACGCCGACCCGACCCAGCTCCAGCAGGTGCTCATGAACCTCTGCGTCAACGCGAGAGACGCGATGGAAGACGGCGGCGGTCCACTCACGCTGACGCTGGAGAATACCGTTCTCGACGAGGTCTACTCCGGCATGAATCCCGATTCCAAACCCGGCTCGTACGTCGTCTTCTGCGTCGAGGACGCGGGGACGGGCATCCCCCGCGAGCTCCGCGAGCGCATATTCGATCCATTTTTCACGACGAAGGAAGTAGGCAAGGGAACGGGGCTCGGGCTCGCAACGGGGCTTCTCATCGTAAAGGCCCACGGCGGGTTCATAAACGTCTACAGCGAAGTCGGCAAGGGCTCCAAATTCAAGGTCTACCTCCCTGCGAGCGCCACGCCCGAGTCGGCGGAAAAGGTCGCCCTGGAACAGACGCAGCTTCCCAGGGGCAACGGCGAATTGATACTTGTCGCCGACGACGAAGAAGGCATACGAATCGTAACGCAGAAAACCCTCGAGCGCTTCGGATACAGGGTACTCATCGCCGAGAACGGCGCCAAGGCGGTCGCCCTTTACGCGAAGCACGGAAACGGTGTCGCCGCAGTGCTCCTCGACATGGCAATGCCCGTCATGGACGGCCCTGCGACCATCATCGCGCTCAAGGCCATGAATCCCGACGTCCTCATAATCGGATCGAGCGGGCAGGCCACGAACGGCGGCGTCGCGAAAGCCGTCGGCGCGGGCGTCCAGCATTTCGTGCCCAAGCCCTACACGGCGGAAACCCTTCTCAGAACCCTCCGG
>JAGVLR010000185.1 GCA_020054175.1 Candidatus Dadabacteria bacterium | reverse complement strand
GGCACGTTGAAGTCGACCCTGACAAAGACGCGCTTGCCTTTGTATGTCGAATCGGGAAGGTCGGATATAACAAGCTTGCTCATTTTAGCCTTTCTCCTATATACTCGATGAGGTCCACGACCCGCGACGAGTATCCGTATTCATTGTCGTACCAGCCTATTACCTTTACGAGATTGCCTTCCACAACGGACGTGAGCTGGGAATCGAGTATCGCCGAATGCGGATCGCCTATGAAATCGGACGACACCAGCTCTTCGTCGATGTACCTGAGATAACCTTTCAGCTCGCCCGCGGCGGCCTGTTTGAATTTTTCGTTGACCTCTTCGGGCGTGGTGTTTTTTTCCACTTCGCAGGTGAAGTCGACGACAGAGACGTCCGCCGTCGGGACCCTCATCGACACGGAGCTCAGTTTGCCCTTAAGCGCGGGGTAGATTATCTCTATCGCGCTAGCTGCGCCTGTGCTCGTCGGGATTATAGAAAGCGCCGCGGCCCTTGCGCGCCTTAAATCCTTATGCGGCGCGTCGAGGATATGCTGGTCGTTGGTGTAGGAGTGGATAGTCGTCATCTCACCCCTCTTTATTCCGAAATTTTCGTGTAGCACCTTTACTATCATCGCAAAACAGTTGGTCGTGCACGAGGCGTTGGATACTATGTCGAAATCCGGGCTGTAGTCGCCTTCGTTGGCCCCGAGCACGGTCGTGAAATCCACCTTGCCCTTAGCGGGCGCCGTGATTACAACCTTCTTCACGGTGCTCCCGAGATGCGCCGCCGCGGCCTCCCTCGAACGGAAAACGCCGCTCGCTTCGGCGATGATCTCGGCCCCTGTATCCTGCCATGGAATGTTCTTCGGATCCCTCTCAGTGAATACCCTTATAGCCTTTCCATCTACAATTATATGTCCGTTTTCGGATTTTACCTCTCCTTTATATGGGCCGAATACGGAATCGTATTTAAAAAGGTGGGCAAGCGTTTTGGAATCGGAAATATCGTTGATACCCACGAATTCGAGGCCTTCCCTTTCGAGCCCTATGCGGAGCACGTGCCTCCCGATTCTTCCGAAGCCGTTAATCCCAACCTTGATAGACATCTAATCCCTCCAGGTAATTGTAATGTTCTTTAATTTGAAGAAAATCCACTAAAAATTACCTTTACAAATTATTCGCGTCAAGGTACAGCCGGGCTCCCGAAAGCCCGGAGTGCCGCCTTTGGAAGACGGAATTCTTCCGCTAAACTTGTATTTGACAATATTACCGTATATTTTCAATCGCTATGCGGAAAATTAGAGCAGGAATACTGGGTGCTAGCGGCTACACAGGGAGTGATCTTCTAAGATTCCTCCTCCCGCATCCCTCCGTCGAGATTACATTTTTGACTGCCGACAAGCACGCCGGAAAGAGGATTTCCGATGTTTTTCCGCATCTTTCCGGCTTCTGTGATCTCGAGCTCAGCCCGCTCGATCCGAAGGCTCTTCCGGAAGATCTGGATGTCGTCTTTCTCGCCCTTCCCCACGGGGCGTCGGCGAAGGTCGTGGGCGAGCTTTATGATAGGGACATAAAGATAATAGACCTCGGGGCCGACTTCAGGCTTAGCCACGAGGTTTACACCGTCTGGTACGGTGAGCACCCGCATCCGGGGCTTATACCCGAAGCAATTTACGGCATACCCGAGATAAACAGGGAGAGGCTGAAGACGGCAAAGCTCGTCGCCAACCCGGGGTGTTATCCGACGTCGGTCATTTTAGGACTCCTTCCGCTCGCATGGGAGCAGCTTTTGGAACCCGGGCTCGTCATAGCCGACTCGAAGTCCGGCGTATCCGGCGCGGGCAGAAGCCCTTCCCTCGACACTCACTACTGCGAGGTCAACGAGGGCGTAAAGGCATATAAGGTTGGCGAGCACAGGCATATGCCCGAGATCGAGGAGGTCATAAGGGAATATTCCGGAATCGACCTCAGAGTGCAGTTCGTGCCGCACCTTATCCCCATGGACAGGGGAATACTTTCCACTATTTACGTGAGACTGAACAAGGCCATGTCTACCGGGGAGCTTTTAGAGCTCTACGGAAAGCACTACGAGAACGAAAGGTTCGTCAGGATATGTCCGGAGAAAGCCTACCCCTCGACGTCGCAGGTGAAGGGCTCCAACTTCTGCGACATAGGCATAAAGGGCGATCCCGAGTCGAAATCCGCTATAATCGTGTCGGTAATCGACAACCTCGTAAAGGGCGCCTCCGGCGTCGCAGTCCAGAACATGAATATAATGATGGGTTTCGAGGAATCGGAAGGGCTCAACATTCCTCCGATGTTTCCGTAAAAGGCTTGGGACCTCCGTTCAGGACCCGGTTCCCTTAAGCTTTCTCATCCTGTTCACCGCCGCTACGACTACAGAAGCGGTGTATTCGACTTCTTCCCGAGTGGTGAATCTTCCCAGGCTGAATCTGACAGACGAGTGCGCCTCCTGCCTCGTACGCCCCATGGCGAGAAGTACGTGCGACGGATCGACGTTACCCTCGGAGCACGCGGAGCCCGTCGAAACCGCTATGCCTTCCAGGTCGAGCGCCATGGCGAGCGAGCCTCCGTTAACGCCCTGGAATGAAAGGTTGAGCGTATTCCGGACTATGGTGTCCGGCGGGCCGTTGAGCGTAACGCCGCCCGCGCCGGAGGATATGCGGGCGTAAAGCTCGTCGCGGAGCCGCCCTACCCTTTCCCTGTCGGCGTTCAGCTCGCCGAGAGCCAGCTCCGCCGCCTTTCCGAGCCCCGCTATGGCCGGGACGTTTTCCGTGCCGGACCTTAGCCCCCTCTCCTGCCCGCCGCCGTGTATGAGCGGCGTGAGCGAGAGCCGCCGCGCGAGCCCGTCCCTTACGTATAAAGCGCCAGCGCCTTTGGGACCGTAGAGCTTGTGCGCCGATATGGAGACGAGGTCAGCCTCGATTTTCTTCAGATCGATTTCGATCTTGCCCGCGGCCTGTACGGCGTCGATATGGAGCAGCGCGCCCTTTTCCTTTACGACGGCCGCTATGTCTTCCACGGGCATCACCGCTCCCGTCTCATTATTCGCGTAGATTATCGAGACGAGCCTCGTTTCGTCGGTGACCGCTTCGCGGAGCTCGCCCAAATCTACGACGCCGTATTTATCGACGCCGAGGTACGTCACTTTAAAGCCGCGCGTTTCCAGATACATAAAGGCGTCGAGGGTGGAATCGTGCTCGACCTTCGTCGTTACTAGGTGCTTTCCTCCCCGGCCGCCCTCGGCGAACGATACCCCCTTTATCGCGAGGTTATTTCCCTCGCTCCCGCCCGACGTGAATATGATTTCCCTCGCTCCTGCTCCGAAAAGAGCGGCCGTCTTCTCCCTCGCCTCGTCGAGCGCGGCCTTCGCGGCGCTCCCGTAGGAGTGAATGCTCGAAGGATTCCCGAAGCCGTCCTTAAAATACGGCGTCATGGCTTCGAGCACCCTCGGGTCGAGAGGCGTCGTGGCGTTGTAATCCAGATAGACTTTTTTCATTTCAAACCGCCCGGAAATAGCCGGGAGTAAAGTTTAGTTTACACCAGCCGCGGGACGTAATGGGATTCCCTGCGTGAACTCGTCCTCTACTTCGCCCTTTCGAGTAGCGAGGCGTATTCGTCCTTCACCATGCCTATGAATTCGCGGGCGAGCCGGGAGAGCTTCCTGTCCCTGTGCCACGCGGCGACCACCGTTCTCTTGGGCGACCTGCCCTTTATAGGCCTGTAGACGCAGGAATCGGCGGTATCCGTAAGCACCATCATGAGCGGAACGAGAGATATGCCGTTTCCGAACGAGACGCAGTGCTGTATGGTCGATAGGTTCCACGTCCTGCAGACGATCTCGGGATTTATCTGCCTCTCGTAGCAGAAATTGTTCACCTGCTCGCCGAGACAGTGATCCTCTTCGAGAGCGATGAATGGGATGTTTTTGAGGTCTTTCGCCCTTATGTCGCCCGATTTGAGAAGCCTGTGGCCGGGGGATACGGCGAGGTAAAGCGGGTCGTCGAAAAGTGTTTCCGTCGTAATGAGGCTGTTTTCTAT
The DNA here is from genome assembly GCA_020054175.1 of Candidatus Dadabacteria bacterium. Lineage (GTDB taxonomy): Bacteria > Desulfobacterota_D > UBA1144 > Nemesobacterales > UBA2774 > JADLGH01. The sequence continues at coordinate 2,303 of JAGVLR010000185.1, read as the reverse complement.
CGGCAGGCTCATGACCCCGACTTCGATTTCCAGGTCGATTATGCCGCTGATGAGCCTGTCGGTGAGGTTTTCCTGGAGCGATATGCGGGCCCGGGGATAGCCGGTATAGAATCTCTTGAGCGCTCCCGGAAGGAGGTAGGGCGCTATCGTGGGGATGAACCCCGCGGAGAGTACGCCGACTCCGGAGTCGACGTCTTCTATTATGCCGGACTTGATGCCCTCGGCCTCCCGCAGCACGAGCCTCGCCCTCGGGAGGAGCGCCCTCCCGGTCTCCGTGAGCGCGACGTGTCTCCCGAGCCTCTCGAAGAGCCTCTGGCCGAGCTCCTGCTCCAGCTTGATTATCTGCTGGCTGAGGGACGGCTGGGCGACGTAGCACCTCCGGGCGGCCTTGCTGAACCCGCCCGACTCGGCTACGGCTACGAAGTATCTAAGCTGATGAAGCTCCATACGTCCCACCCCTCTGTTAAATAAGTGATCGGGCGGTTTAGATCATGCCCGGTTTATATATTGTACATACAGGAGAGAGATTAGTATAGGTTAAACCTATTCAATTCATAGATAAGGAATATTTGACGACTATAGGTCTAAGGGGTCATAATATTATCTGCACAGATAATATTAAAAAAGGGAGGTAACAAAAAATGAGCGAGAAAAATACGTCCGCAACGGCTCAGGACACTGCTACTCTGGGAGATATGAATACCGACAGTAAGGCCAAATGCCCGTTTTCGGGCGGAGCGCCCAGGTTCAGCGCCGGCGGCGGCACTTCGAACCGTGAGTGGTGGCCGAATATGCTCCGGCTTAACATCCTTCGCCAGCACTCCCCTTCATCCAACCCTATGGGCGGGGAATTCGACTATGCCGAGGAATTCAAGACACTGGATCTCGATGCGGTGAAGAAAGATATATTCGAGCTTATGACCAAATCACAGGACTGGTGGCCGGCCGACTACGGCCACTACGGCCCGCTCTTCATCAGGATGGCGTGGCACAGCGCCGGCACATACCGCATCTCCGACGGCCGTGGAGGCGGAGGCACCGGCAGCCAGCGCTTCGCGCCGCTCAACAGCTGGCCCGACAATGCAAACCTCGACAAGGCGCGCCTCCTGCTCTGGCCGGTCAAGCAGAAATACGGCAGGAAGCTTTCCTGGGCCGACCTCCTGATCCTAACAGGCAACTGCGCCCTCGAATCGATGGGCTTTAAAACATTCGGTTTCGGCGGCGGACGCGAGGACGTCTGGGAAACCGAAGAAGATATCTACTGGGGTTCCGAAGGAGAGTGGCTCGGAGACAAGCGTTACACGGGCGACCGGCAGCTTGAGAATCCCCTCGGCGCAGTTCAGATGGGTCTTATATACGTGAACCCGGAAGGCCCGAACGGAAACCCCGACCCTCTCGCAGCGGCCCGCGACATCCGCGAGACCTTCGGCCGCATGGCTATGAACGACGAAGAGACCGTCGCGCTTATCGCCGGCGGACACACGTTCGGCAAAACCCATGGAGCCGCCAACCCGGCCAAGTATGTCGGCCCGGAACCCGCCGCCGCCGGCCTTGAAGAGCAGGGGCTCGGCTGGCAAAACAAGTTCGGCAGCGGCAGTGGAGACGACACTATCACAAGCGGGCTCGAGGGCGCATGGACCACGACCCCTACGAAATGGGGCAACAACTTTTTCGAGAACCTGTTCGGTTTCGAATGGGAGCTGACGAAGAGCCCGGCGGGTGCTCACCAGTGGAAGCCGAAGAACGGAGCGGGCGCAGGCACTGTGCCGGACGCGCACGACCCGTCGAAGAAGCACGCGCCGTTCATGCTTACGACGGACCTTTCCCTCCGGTTTGACCCAATCTACGGGCCGATTTCGAGGCGCTTTTACGAGAATCCCGACGAGTTCGCGGACGCTTTCGCCCGCGCGTGGTACAAGCTTACTCACCGCGACATGGGTCCGCGCGAGCTCCTTCTCGGCCCCGAGGTGCCGTCAGAAGAGCTTATCTGGCAAGACCCGATCCCGGCAGTTACGCACGAGCTGATCGACGATAAAGACGTCGCTGCGCTCAAGGCTAAAATCCTCGCGTCCGGGCTGTCCGTTTCCGATCTGGTATCGACAGCATGGGCGTCCGCGTCGACGTTCCGCGGCTCCGACAGACGCGGCGGTGCTAACGGCGCGCGTATTCGCCTTTCGCCGCAGAAGGACTGGGAAGTCAACAATCCGGCCCGGCTGGCGAAGGTACTTGAGACACTCGAAGGCATACAGAAAGAGTTCAACGCCGCCCGGAACGGCGGCAAGAGGGTTTCTCTCGCCGACCTG
>JAGVLR010000041.1 GCA_020054175.1 Candidatus Dadabacteria bacterium | reverse complement strand
TTACGGTGATTTTCCCTCCCGGCCCGTCTATTGAATCTATGGCGTTTATGATGAAATTCATCAGCACCTGCTCTATGAGCTCGAAGTCGAGAAATATCTCCTTCTTGTCCGGAGCGGGGACGACTTCCATGTTTATGACCTTGAGCCTGGCCCTCGGGGACATGAGGCTGACGACCCTCTCTACAAGCTCGTTCGGATCTCCGCTCACGAGACTGACCTCACGGGGCTTTGCCAGCTGGAAGAGCTCTTTTATTATGTTGTCGAGCCGGGTGACCTCGCTTATTATCTCCGAGATCCTCCCGTCTCTCTCGTCGTGTGTGTTCACGGACTTCAGGTTTTCAAGCGCCACCGCTATGCCGGAGAGCGGGTTTCTTATCTCGTGGGCTATTCTTGTCGCTATCTCGCCTATCGTGGCCAGCTTCTCCGACCTGAGGAACTCGTTATGCTTTCCTTCGAGATCCGCCGTCACTTCTCTCACCTTATCCTCGAGGACTTTGTTGAAGTTCCTCGTCTCTTCGAGAAGCATCCTGTTGAGCGCATCCTTCTCTTCGAACTCGACATTCTTCCTTTCGAGCTGGTCGTGTTCAGCCTCTATGCTCGAAAGCATCCTGTTAAACGATTTCACCAGCTTCGCTATCTCGTCGGTGCCGTTAATGTCCTTGACCCTGTAGGAATAATCCCCCTGCCGAACGTTCTCCGCCGCCTTGACGAGGCTCAAAATCGGCCTCGTAATCCTTCTCGGAAACATGATAGTAATCACGCCTCCAAATAGTATCGCCAAGGTGGCCACTGATATGATATTCATGTAGGCTATGGCTATCTGCTTGTCGGCGGATTGCAGGGCGCCGAAGAGACCTTCCTTTTCAAATATGTTCTCCCTCACGCCGTCGTTGTTCGTAATCCCGGATATTATCTCCGTGAGCGTGTACTCCCTTTCACCTATCGTGGATTTCGTATTCTTCAGCCTGTCGATGCTGAACATGCAGAATAGGCTCACGACGATGATTATCAGAAGCATTACGAGATATCCGATAGTTATCTGTTTATCGAGAGTCATCAATATCCCCTGTGATCTTGCGTATATATTGAAATGGCAAATTTGATGCCAGATGGTAATAAACACACATTGTTAATAATTACAGAGTATTAACTGATATTCTTCATCCGAAATTGAAGAATATGTTTTTGAAAGCTACAGTATGAACTGTACAAATTTAAACAGTTGGCACTTTTCAATATTAGACAGCTCCGGCTCCCGGCTGCCTGCGGAGGCTTCCGTAACCCTTCCTCGATAATCGGGATTAGGGCCTGTTTTCCGGAGAGGCACACTTATTGCCGGAGCTGGAAAATAGAGACCGGAAGCATGGAATATAGACCCTGGATACACTAATTGGTAAGGAGACCGGCATATGGAAACCATTAAACTTCGCGGAAGACGTCTCATTATCTTCTCGCTCGTTGCGGCGGCGCTCATCCTGGGCATGTTTTCCGATTCCTGGAAAGACTACACCGGCGGGCAAAAGGAAAATTTCGTGAGGGTGAAGCTCTCGGAGCACAAAATAGAGTTCTTTAACGACAAGCCCATGGGACCGGGTCTTACTGTTTTCGAGGTCACGAACGAGGGCGAAAAGGAGCACAGCTTCGTCATAGAGGGCATCGGCGTCATGCAGAGGCTGGAAGAGAACCTCAGGCCAAGTGAAACGAGGACGATAAGCGTCGAGCTCAAGCCCTCGGGGTATAACATCTACTGTCCGATAGACAATCACAAGAACATGGGAATGGCGAGCGTTATCCGGATAACGGAGCCCGGCGGCAAGGATGACGAATCGGGAATATACTAGCTCCGCGGCTGCATTGTAACCGCGGGAAGGGGAGAGCAAAATGCCCTACAGCCAAAAATCCGAATTGCCGGATTCAGTAAAAGACAATCTCCCGAAACACGCTCAGGACATCTACAAGGAAGCCTATAACAGCGCGTGGGACGAGTATGAGGATCCGGACGACAGGCGCGGCGACGACTCCCGGGAAGAGGCCGCTCATAAAGTTGCCTGGGCAGCCGTGAAAAAGAAGTACGAGAAGAAGAACGGCAAATGGGTGAGTAAGAAAGATTGAGCGTTCCCGGATGAAATGGATCCCGGATTTTTTTCGGTCCATTTGTTTGCCCGATATGCACATCTATATCTGTATCTTCCGGCTTGAAAATGATTCGGCCGGCGGGCTTGTAGAAACGCCGGCTCCGAACCTGAAAATCACATAGAAAATGTGCAGTTGCAACTCTTTTGCACCGCCTCCCGTATGCATTAATCCCGGCGTTTTATCCTCCGGGCCGGTTCCGTATCCGCCCGGAAAATGACAACTGCAAAAGTTGTGATAACGTTATTTTTACCTTCTAAGCAAGCGAGGCATGCCCATGACCGTTGTAGAGCAAACATTCGATCGAGACCCGGTGGCTTTCCCGAAGCTTACCGATATGCAAATCGGCATCATTGCCGGCTTCGCCCGGAAGCGAACATTCAAGACCGGCGAAACCCTCTTCGCCGCGGGAGAAGCGGATTTCAAATTCTACGTAGTGATAAGCGGCGAGGTCGAGATTATCGACGATTCGAGCTGCGAGTATAAGACCGTCACGATTCACGAGCCGGGCGAGTTCACGGGCGACATCGACATGCTCACCGGGCGGCCGTCGGTGGTCAGCGCCTTCGCCCGTACGAACTGCGAAGTGTACGAGATGACGGCGGTGGAGCTGAGAAAGCTCCTCGGCGAAGTTTCGTTCATCGGCGACGTTCTCCTCCGCGGTTTTCTCATGCGCCGGCAGCTTCTGCTCGAGTCCGGCTTCGTGGGGGTGAGGGTCATAGGCTCTCGTTACTGCAAGGACACGCATAGAATACGCGAGTTCCTGTCGCGTAACTTCGTACCCTTCAAATGGCTCGACCTCGAAAACGA
>JAGVLR010000093.1 GCA_020054175.1 Candidatus Dadabacteria bacterium | reverse complement strand
TACAACACAATATTATATATAGACAAGGACGGCACGATACTCGGCAGGCACAGGAAGCTGATGTCGATAGACAGCGAGAAGTGCGTATGGGGCATGGGCGGGGCCGAAGACATCGGCGTGTTCGACACGGAGATCGGAAAGCTGGGTGGATTTTTCTGCTACGAGCACCACATGACGCTCGCAAAGGCAGCGATGTTCCTGAAAGGGGAGCAGATACACGCGGGGCTCTGGGCAGGGCACGGCTTCGTGAAGCCGACGATGGATTTCGCGAGCCGTGAATACGCATTCGAGGGGCAGGTATTCGTCATCGCTTCGGCGGCTTACATAACGGAAGACATGGTGCCGGACAGTTTTCCGCTTAAGAAACATACCACGTGGGACTATCCCGGCGGGACAGGGATCATAAGTCCGAGAGGGGATTACCTCGCCGGACCGATATACGACAAAGAGGAAATCGTTTACGCGGAGATAGACCCTGACCTGATCATAAGGGCGAAGGCTGTTATAGACGGCGTCGGGCATTTCTCGCGTCCGGACATTCTCAGGCTTGAAATAAAGGGTTACGATCCGGCTCAGGGCGAGAAGCGGGAAAAGAAACCCGAGCCTGCTCCGGTAAAAAAGAACGGATCCGCCAGAGCCGGCGATAGAAACGCAGCGAAATAAACTCTGAAAAAATCAGAAGGGGCTCTTGCACAAAGAAGCCCCTTTCTTTTACCTCTTATATCGTTCCCTATAACCCTGTGAAGGTGGAGCGAACGCTCAGGGGATGGTTTTGACGTCGGAATTCTGGACGGATTCGATAAGGTCGTGCTTGAGGCCCCAGAGCTTTTCCGAAAGGGACACGTGATAGAAATGAGGATTCATTATACGCCTCACTCCCGGGTCGAGCCGCTCGATGTCCGAAATCCTGCGGGCCCTTATCTCTTCTATGGATGGCAGGTTGTAGACGAGCTTGCCCTCGTCGAGCACGCTGACGAGAAGCGGCTCGATGCCGCTTATGTCCTCGCCTTTTAGAACCCTTAATTTGGACATGTCCGATGGATGACGGAGCTTGAGAGCGCTCTTGCCGCGAACTTCGCCCTCGTCCACAGTCAGGAGGTCGGCCGTGGCCTTGCCCCTCTTGTCGTAGATTCGCCACGCCAGCTTGTTTCCCGGGTTGAGGGTTTTCTTCGGGGTTTCGGAGATCTTTATCGCGGGCACCCACTTTCCGTCTTCCTTTACAGATACCAGCTTGTATACGCCGTCGAGGGCGGAATCGCCCTTCGACGTGATAAGTCTCGTGCCGACGCCATAAACGAGCCTCTTTATGAGGCTGTCTGGCTCGACGCCGTAACGCGGAGCCTCTTCTTCTATCTGGGTGATTATCTGCCATATGACGAGCTCGTCGAGCTCGTTCGAGAGCACGATGCTCGTATCCGGAAAGCCGGCGTCGTTCAGCATCCGCGCGGCCTGGATCGAGAGGAAGGCGAGGTCGCCCGAATCGAGCCGTATGCCGACGGGCCTGTGCCCCTTGCGCCTTAGCTCCTCGAAAACCTTGATTGCGTTCGGGACGCCGCTTTCGAGCGTGTTGATCGTATCGACGAGGAGAAGGCAGTCGTCCGGATAGACTTCCGCAAAGGCCCTGAACGCCCCGAGCTCGCCCTCGCCGAGGGCCATGAAGACCTGCACCATGCTGTGCCCGTGGGTGCCCTTCGGCGGATAGCCGAGGACAGCCGAGATGCCGACGCCGGAGGAGAAATCCGCCCCGCCTATGAGCGCTGCGCGAACCCCCGCGTTTACGCCCTTGTCGTGACCGCGGCGCATGCCGAATTCGAGTATGGGACGGCCGCGGGCCGCTTCTTTTATCCTCGCCGCCTTCGTGGCTATGAGTATCTGGTAGTTGAGCTTGTTGAGTAGGGGCGATTCGAGTATCTGTGCCATCGGCAGGGGCCCCTGGATGACTGTGACAGGGACGTTCGGGTGAACCACCCTGCCCTCCGGAACTGCCTGGAGGGTTATGCCCTCGAAGCCGCCGTTTTTTTCGAGCCATTTGAGGAAATCCGGGCCGAAGATGGGCGAACCCGAGCTTCCCTTGCATGACTTCAGGTATTCGAGCTCCTTTTCACCGAAACGGGCTTTCTTCATCCAGTCCACCAGCCACTCGAGCCCTGCGTTGATGCAGTAGCCGGATTTGTGCGTGCCGTAATCAGGGTAGCTTCTGAAGAAATGGTCGAACTGCGCGTGCATATCCTGAAGGCCGAACTTGTGGTAAAGCTGGGCCATTGTGAGCTGGTATTGGTCGGTGAAGAGAATTCCTTCTGAAAGGTTATCGTTCATGGACGGTCGCTTACCCCCGGAGGTAGTATAACTTCCCACTGGGCGACCGTGAAGCAAGGGAGCATTTAAATCTATTTTATTTATCAAAGAAAATTGCAATTTTAGGCACATAGGGGTTAATTATTTGTTCTTATTGACAATATATGCAAGATTGACTAGTATTTGTCAGAGATTGCTAATTCATTAAATTAATTGTCCGGTGAATATAGCGACGAGCCAATTTATGTCTGTGAATGTATAAAAATAGGGTAAAATACAATTTAAACGGCTCGTTAAACCGGAAGTATGGGCATGAGGGGGTATTGAGCCTTACATGGGGGTTTCCAAAACGCTTGGGTAGGTGAGCCATGGAGACTATAGGCAAGATATTAAGCATAACCCTTCTTACCATATTCGGATCGGCCACCGGGGCTATTTACCTCGTCGATAACGATATACTCTCCTCGATTTTCGATAACACCCCTGCAATTTATACGTCGGACTCAAAGACCGACATGGATGACGAAACCTTTTATCATAGCCCTCCTGAAGAAAGGCGTGAAAGGCAGGAATACGCAAGCATAAAACCGTCTACACCGGTGGAGGAGGCCCTGCCGGAAGGCCCGCACAAGGGCGCCATCTGGGGACAGACCTACGGATCCGTGGAGACAGGACAGGGAAACAGCAGCGCCTACAGGCTCGCGGGAGGAAGCTCGGCGGATTCGCTCAGACGAAACAGCGAGTACTGGAAGAACCGGTATGCCGAAGCTAAAAACGCGGGACGAACGAGCGAAGCGAAAGAGGCCTATAGAAAATATGTGGAATACGAAGAGGCTCTAAGAATAAAGCTCGATTCGGGAAGGTAGAGCAGTAAAGTCCGCCCCACCTGATTGACCCCGTTTATCTTAGGGTAAAAGAAGGAAAAGCTTCGTAAGCAGGAAATCCCCGATGATGATGAGAAGGAGCGACACGACAACGCTTTGCGTCGTCGCCCTGCCCACCCCCTGGGTGCCGCCCTCGGCATTCATACCGATGTAGCAGCCCGTAATTGCGACTATTATCCCGAAGAAGAAAGTCTTGGCGATGCCGCTTATGAAGTCGGATATCGTTACCCATTCGAGTATGCTTGAAATGAAGAGCCTCGGCTGAACGTCGAGGTCGAGCATGGATATTATGAGCGAGCCCAGGATGCCGGTGAAGTCCGATATCACGGTTAGAAACGGGAAGGCGATAACAGAGGCGATGAGACGCGGGACCACGAGCTTTCGGATCGGGTCGGCCCCGAGGGTCCTTATTGCGTCTATCTGCTCGGTCACCTTCATTGAGCCTATTTCGGCCGTTATGCCGGACCCTACCCTGCCGCCCACGAGGAGAGATGTGACCACGGGGCCGAGCTCCCTTACGAACGAGAGCGCGACGACGGGGCCGACTATGCCCTTGGCTCCGAACCATGCAAAGCCCCATGCGAGCTGAACCACCATGACCATGCCGATTGCCATGGACGAGGCTATTACTATGGGAATGGATTTGAAGCCGATTTCGTCGATCTGCTCCAGTACCAGCCGGAAGTTGAACGGG
>JAGVLR010000263.1 GCA_020054175.1 Candidatus Dadabacteria bacterium | reverse complement strand
ATCAGGACGAGGTTCCTTTCGCTGAGCCTTCCTCTCAGGTTGGAAATAAAATAGCAGAGCGCAGCCCAGAGTATGAAGCATCCGACGAATATTCCCGCGACGAGCACCGCCGCGGTTCTGTAGTAGTCGGCCGGCTCCGCTATGCCGAGTATCGCGAATAGCGCCAGTATGGAGAGGATTACCATCGGGTTTGAAAGTGTTAAAAGGAGCGCCGAGCCGAAGTTGCCGAAGTGGCTCCTACCGTTTTTTTGGGGGTCGAGCGAGCGCGGTTTGGATATATAGACCCTTACGCCGAAGACGAGAAGGATAATTCCGCCTATTATGTGAACCCACACCTCGTGGTTCATGAGGAATTCGGAGACGAATGTGAGGCTGAACGCCACGACTATGCCGTATAGCGCGTCGCCGACGGACGCCCCCAGGCCCGAGAGTATGCCGGCCATACGCCCCCTGTTTATCGTACGCTGGACGATGAGCGCGCCGACGGGGCCAATCGGAGCGGTTATTACTATGCCGACGATGATTCCTTTTATGAAGTACTCTAAATCCATCTTTGAAGGGACTTAAATATACACGGAAAACTCGGCTTTCGCCTGCATCGGGAGTGAAGAATTCCAAGGGGGCCGCCGAAAGCCTAGTAAAAGCAGTGCTCCGTTTAGCTTCAAACCCCTCTGAGCTAACCTTCCTGACCTTCGATTTTCCCGGAAATTACATCGCGAAGGGTTTTCAGGAGCACTTCGGCTGTAAAGGGTTTGGACAGGAATACGTCTGTCTCGCGCGTGTAAGCCTCGGCGAGCTTGGACGCCTCCTTGAAGCCGCTGACGAATATGACCCTGACGTTCGGGTCTATACGCCTTAAGGCGCGTATGCTCATCTGCCCGTCCATGATCGGCATGGTCATATCCATTATTATCACCTTGATCTCGTCCCTGTTGATGGAATAAATGGACACGGCCTCTGCGCCGTCGCAGGCTGTCAGGGTCTTGTAGCCGTAGGTTTCGAGCGTCGAGCGCGTGATTTCACGTATGGAGGCTTCGTCGTCGACGACGAGCACCGTCTCTCCCCGCCCGAGCGGCGCGTCTTCCGAAAGCCTTTCCTCCAGGGATTTCGTTTCGGAGGTTTCTACCGCCGGGAGATATAGCCTGAAAGTCGTTCCCTTGCCGGGCTCGCTGTAAACGTGAATGAAGCCGCCGTGGTCCTTCACTATCCCGAACGAAGTGGAGAGCCCGAGCCCCGTCCCCTTGCCCGGGTCCTTCGTTGTGAAAAAGGGCTCGAATATTTTGTCGATGATGGACGGCGGAATTCCCTCACCGTTGTCGGATACCGAAACGATGATGTATGGCCCGGTCCCGGCGTCGACGTTCATCCGTGCGTAGCTCTCGTCTATGATGAGGTTTTCGCCCGAGATTTCGAGCGCGCCACCTTCGGGCATGGCGTCGCGGGCGTTCACACACAGATTCATCAGGACCTGATGGAGCTGCGTGAAGTCGCCCATGACGTTCCAGAGATCTTTCGGGAAACTGGTGCGGAAATCGATCGATTTCGGGAAGGCCTCCCTTACCATTCTTTCAATTTCGTGAGCGATGTGTTTGACCTGGAGTATGGTGCGCTCGCCTTCCTGGCCGCGGGCGAAGGAAAGTACCTGCCTTACGAGGTTGCTGCCGCGTTCCGTGCTCGATTCGAGGGTGTCGATGAGCCTCTGGGATTTTTCATCCGGAAACCTCATCCTGAGTATCTGGAGGGCCAGCAGTATAGGCTGAAGGACGTTGTTGAGGTCGTGCGCGATGCCGCCCGCCAGGGTGCCTATGCTCTCCATACGCTGGGCGCGTAGGAACTGCGCCTCGAACCGTTTTTTCTCCGTGACGTCGCTTGTGACGGCGAGTATGGACTTCGGGTTGCTGTCGTCGCCGGTTACGAGCGTGAGACGGCACTCGACTATGATGCTCTTCCCGTCCTTTGTAGCCTGCTGCATTTCGCCTTTGTATTCGCCTTCTGTGCTCAGTATTTTGTGAGCCTCGATGAATTCGGGACATCCGCTCTCGAAGAGAAGCTCGGTGACTTTCTTTCCGACGGCCTCGCCGCTCTGCCAGCCGTAAATGCGCTCGGCCCCCTTGCTCCAGAAGAGTATGCGGTGGTCGAGGTCACGCACTGTTATCGCGTCGGAAGCTATATCGAGGAGGGCTGCCTGCTCGGTTATCCGGCTCTCGGCGCGCTTTCGCTGTGTGATGTCCACTGCGGCGCCGCCTACCATTACCGCCGCTTCGTTTTTATCGAGTATAGGAAACTTGCTGGTGAGCCAGTAACTGGCGCCCGCGGGTGTCGGCATGATTTGAACCGTCTGGAGCGGCTCTCCCGTCTCCATGACTATTCTGTCGTTCTCCTTGAACTGGGAGGCGATGTCGGGGGGCCATATCTCGTCGTCCGTTTTGCCTATGTAGTCGACGTCCCTTCCGATTATGGCCTGTAGCGCTTCGTTTACATATATATAGCGCCCGCCGGCGTCTTTCATGAACGCGACACCGGGAAGGTTTTTCATGAAGAGCGCGAACCTTCTCTCGCTTTCGCTTAGGGCCTCGACCTTCCGGGCGTTGTTGATGGCGACCCCTATCTGCTGGGCGACGTTCTCGAGAAGCTTGAGATCGTCCTCGTCGAATACGTTCGTTTCTTTCGAATAGATATTGATGCTGCCGACTGTTTTTCCTTCGGAGTGGATCGGCATGGAGACGTAGCTCTTCGTACCGGCCTCCCTCATGGCCGGCACAAGATATTCGTCGGCGTCTGCGTCGGGGACGTATACCGGCCTGCTTTCGAGCATCGTCCGCCAGGCTATTCCCGTTCCGCGCGGCATGCGTTTAACCTCGTTCACGAATCTGTCGTCGTAACCCATCCACGCCCTGAGCTCGGCTTCCTCGCCCGCGAAGTAAATAGCCACGTGCGCGGCGGGGTCGATGTTGTCGCTCATCGTCTGTACGGCGTTGTCGAGCACGTCCTGGAGATTGATGGACCGGTGGACGGCCCTCGTAACGGAGTTGATTATGGTTTCATAGCGATTCTTCTTGGAGAGGTATTCGAGGTTGTCGTTGAGCGTTTTCCACAGCCTTTCGAGCTCGAGCCGCTCTTCTGATTCCCTGAGGGCGCGCTGTATCGCGGGGACGAGGCGTGTGAGCTTGTCCTTGAGGATATAGTCCGTAGCCCCGTTCTTGAGCATGTCTATCGCCCGCTCTTCTCCGAGCGAGCCTGAAACGAATATGAAGGGAATCTCCGAATCCCGCTCCCTCACTATCCTGAGGGCGGACATGCCGTCGAAGGACGGGAGGGTATAATCCGAAAGGACTATGTCGGGCGCAAATTCTTCAAGCTCGGTGTTAAGCGCCTCCCTTGTCTCCACGCGCTTCGTGCGGAAGGCGATGTTAGACTTTTTGAGCTCGCGCTCGACGAGCTCGACGTCTGTCGGTATATCCTCGACGATGAGAACCCTGAGCTCTTTTTCCATTAAAACACCTCAAACACGATCCGAAGCTCCTGAATGCTAAGTATATAACCGTTCATGCTTATCCCGGCGGCTGGTTGAGAAGAAGCCAGTAAAGTCCGAGCTGCGAAACGGCCTGTATGAACTTGTCGAAATCCACGGGCTTGACGATATAACTGCTTACGCCGAGCTTGTAGCTTTCGACTATGTCCCTCTCCTCTTTTGACGACGTAAGGACGACGACCGGGGTCATGCTCGTCCTGTCGTCCGACTTTATTCTTTTCAGCACTTCGAGGCCGTCCACCTTCGGGAGCTTGAGGTCGAGGAGTATGACCTTCGGCCTGCTCTCGACTCTTCGCGACGTGTATGGTCCCGAGGCGAATATGAAATCGAGCGCCTCGGCTCCGTCCCTCACCACGTGAACGTTATTCGCGATGTTATTTTTTTTGAGAGCCCGGAGAGTAAGCTCCTCGTCGTTCGGGTTGTCTTCCACCAGCAGTATCTCGACCTGGTTAATATCTGTCATGACAATCCTCCTTCATCTTTAGGCAGAGTGAAATAAAACGAAGCCCCCTCCCCCACTTTCCCTTCCGCCCACACACGCCCGCCGTGCCTTACAACAATACGCTTCACGAGCGCCAGCCCCACCCCTGTGCCTTCGAATTCGTTCTGGCTGTGGAGCCTTTGAAAGACTCCGAAGAGTTTATCTACGTAAGCCATGTCGAAACCTATTCCGTTGTCAGTTATGTGGTAAATGTTTTCGCGCCCGTTGGAATGACCCGTTATCTCTATAGCCGCTTCGGCGCCCCTGTCTCTCGTGAACTTTATCGCATTCGAGATGAGGTTTGTCAGTACCTGGCGTATCATGGATCTATCGCCGAAAGCCGTGGGGAGATGATTGAGCGTGAATTTCGGCGTCTTGACCGAATCGTGGGGCTGAAGCTCCTGGAAAACCTGCCTCGCCATCTCGCTTATGTTCACTTCGAGCGGGACGACGTCCTGCCTTCCGAGGCGCGAAAAAGCCAGCAGGTCGTCGATGAGCTGCCCCATGTTGAGCGTATTCGATCTTATGACGGAGAAGAGACGGTGCCCTTCTTCATCGAGCATGCCGGAGTAATCCTCGAGGAGTATCCGCGAAAACCCGTCTATCGCCCGGAGAGGGGCCCTGAGATCGTGGGAAACGGAATAACTGAAGGCTTCGAGCTCCTTGTTGACGGCAGTGAGCTCTTCGAGCCTCCGTTCGAGCTCTTCGTTGAGAGAGCGGTTCTCTTTTTCCGTCGCCCTGAGCGCCTCGACTATCCTGGCGTTGTGAACGGCGGCTTCGACCTGAATCGCTACCGTTTCGAGAAGACTAAGCTCCTCTTTGTCGAACGCGTCCGCGGTTCTGGAGTTAATGTTTATCACGCCGACCGTTTTCTCGTCGTAGCGTATGGGCATCGAAATGTAGCTTTTGGTGCCAAGAGCCCTGCCGGCCTGCCCGATCGTCGTATCGTTTTCGGCGTCGGGACAGTACATGGTTTTCCCTTCCTCGACCGTTTTCCATGTGAGGCCTTTTGGATAAGGTATGACTTTTATTTTTTCGTATACATCTTCTGGGTAGCCGGAATCGGCCATGAGAACAGCGTTCTTATCTTCTATCATGAAAACACCGATGAAATCTACGCCGGGCATATTTTCTTTAATCGACTTTACGGCGTTGGAAAGAACTTCCCGAAGGTCGACAGAGCCGTGAACGCTGCCGGTTATGGCGTTTATTATGGTTTCCATCCTGTTCTTTCTCGAAAGCTCTTCCAGGCTGACCTTGAGGGAATCCTCCGCCTTATGACGCTCGCCCACTTCCCTGCCGAGCTCGTTGATGGCATTCTGGAGCTCGTGCGTTCGCTCGACGACCCGACGCTCGAGGCCCTGGTTTAAGAGATGCACTTCATTTTCCGCCTGCTTCCGCTCGATGTCGGAACCGTTGAGCGAACGTGCGCTAAACCAAATGAGGAGAGTGAAAAGGACCATCGTCGAAACGGCGAAAAGCGAGAGGCCTATGCCCGTGTCGTAATAGCCGAGCTCCTGGCCCTTCAGCCTCAGCCAACCGAAGAAAAAGGGCAGTAGGATGGCCCACGGCAGCACCCGGCGGGCCATCATTCCGCCCAATGTGTCCATAGTTATTACAGACATTATCCCCCGCTCCGGCCTTACGAACAGGATTCCGAGTGCGAGCACGATGGATGCAATAGCCGTATTGAGCGCGACAGAGGAGTATGTGTAAAAAGTGTAGAACGCCGCTACGCCGTAGATGTATCCAAGAACCGACAGCAGGCTCGCAAAAGCCGCGACGAGGGCGAGAACTCCGGAGTAAGGTTCCTTCCCCGGCCTGGTTATAAGGATAAGAAGCGCCGCGCCGAGTATCGTGAAATTAACCGCCGAGAGGGGCGACATCCTGCCGGCGAATCCGCCGCTCATGTCGGCATCCGGGTCGGCGAATATGAGGTTGTCAATCCCGAACTCACGCCACGTCAGGTATTCGAGTAAAGTCAGGGAACCTATGACGACTACGAAAAATGCTAAAATGCCGGCTACAATCCGGGCCGTGCGGTTCCCGGAGCGTGAGAGCAGGAGCCATAGGGACAGCCCCCCGAAAATAAATCCGATGGAGGTGTTGACCTTCATCGGCTCGTAGCCGGGCAAGACGGCCTTAAGCGTTTCCACGTCGGCCACCCAGCCGGCAAGTACAAGCATTCCTATGACAATTACGACGAGACTCGCCGTTTTGGAAAAGGTATTCAGAATGGCGACCACTCGAGGCGCTATCATGAATCCTCCATTAGAGCCCCCTCTGGAATCTGGAAATGATTCTCATACGGGGAACTTCAGTTTCGCTCGGAATGGAATGTGTATTCATCGTATAATGCCGCAGCCTGTGATCGAGACGCCTCTGTTGTAAACGGAATTCCCGGAACCTATTCGCTAATTATATAGCCGTTCTTTTTTCGAATCAATGCACTCTTAGATGAATTTATATTACGTTAACATCCTATTGGTTCTAATAAAACAGAATAATATGGGATCGTTAAAGCGCTCGCTTGTCGTAGTGGAATACTCTACAACGGCAAATCTATATATAGAGAACAAAGAGAAGTCCCTTGAGAAAAGTGGATGCCGAAACGTCGGAACGGTCGTTAAAAAGGCGCCGGGGAGAGGAGCTGGATTCGTGTCCAGTCTTCTTCCCCGGCTGAGGCATGAGGTATGGGTTCCTGTATTGTTACTTTCTGATTTCTAAGCGTCCGCGGCTTTTTCGTTTATCGTGGACCCGGCTATGCCGGTCAGCTTCTCGTCGGCCTGCTTTTCCTCGTTCAGAGTGCGCTGGAGAAGCTCGGCTGCGTGTTCCTGTCCGAGGTGCTCGGCGAAGGCCCTGAGCGTGCCGTAAACCGCGATCTCATAGTGCTCGACCCTCTGCGCGGCCGCTATGAGACCGGCGTCATTGACGTCGGGATTGAACTTCTTTCCGTTCTTTATAAATTCCTTACCTTCGTCAATTATGCCTTCGATAGCTTCGCACTTCTTTCCGGAGGCCTTTTCGCCCATCATTTCGAAGACCTGTTCGAGCCGCTCGATGTGCCGCTCGCTCTCCTCGAGGTGGCGCTCGAAGGCTTTTTTGAGCGAAGACTGCGACGCAGCCCCGGCCATTTTCGGAAGGGTTTTTATTATCTCCTTCTCGGCATAGTAAATGTCTTTCAATTGATTCATGAAAAGGTCTTGTAACGTTTGCATGGCCGCTCTCCCCGAAAAATAGTTTTAGCGGATATAATGGCAATAACCGTGCCTGGTGAGAAGAAATAAGGCTTGGCGGGGGCTTATGCCGAATAGACGCCTCAAGCCCTGGGGCGACTGTTAGAATCTGTACAAAATCTGCTGGAGAATTTTTTACAGTAAAGCCTTTTCCGGACGACGGATCAGGAGGAGAGAACTATCTCTTCGATGAATTCGGGAGGTATGGCGTCGCCCCATTTCTTTATGACTTCCCTCGTGACGAAGTCTCTTATGCCGGCCTCTGTCTTGAGCCCGAGGGAAGCGCAGGCGATTTCTTTAGATTCCTTTTCCGTGATCGAGCTAAGGAGCTTTTTCACTTTCGGTATGGAATGCGTGTTCATGCTGAGCTCATCGACCCCGAGGCCCACGAGGAGCGGCACGCACGGGAGCTGCCCGGCCATTTCGCCGCATACGGCGACGGGTATCCTGTGAGGACGGGCGGCGTCTACGACTCCGGTTATGAGCCGGAGAATCGCCGGGTGAAACGGGGAATAGAGATACGAGACGTGCTCGTTGACCCTGTCTATAGCGAGGGTGTATTGTATGAGGTCGTTGGTGCCGATGCTGAGAAAATCGGACTCGGCCGCAATGTCTGAAGCCATTATCGCGGCCGAAGGGGTTTCTATCATGACTCCTACGGCCCATGATGGCCCTTCGCCGAGTCCTGACGCTACTTCGGAAATTATCTCCTTCGCCTTTCTGAGCTCGCTTATCCCGGATATCATGGGCAATAATATTCTCGCTTTCTTTTCCGCAGCCGCCGACGCTTTGAGAATGGCCCTTATCTGAGTCTCGAAGGTTTCGACATCCCTTAGGGAATATCTTATTCCCCGGAGTCCGAGGGCCGGGTTAAGCATCCTCGAAGGCTCCATGCCGGCCGGGAACTTAT
>JAGVLR010000042.1 GCA_020054175.1 Candidatus Dadabacteria bacterium | reverse complement strand
GCCTTGCCCACGCTCTTTCCTTCGAGCCCGAGGAAATACGCTATTTTCCTGCACTGAAAGGGCTGAAGGCCTACTACCGGGTCTATATATTCCTTGAGGATTTTTTCGGGATGGGTGCGGGCGATTTCCTCGATTTCGACGCCACCCTCGCGGCTGGCCATTATGACGATCTCTTCCCTGGCCCTGTCTATTACCATACCGAGGTAAAATTCCTTGTCTATGTCCGAAGCCTCTTCTACGAGGACCTTTTTCACCAGCTTGCCGTCGGGGCCCGTCTGGTGGGTAACGAGTATCATGCCCAGAATTTCGGAAGCTATTTCCTTCACCTGGTCGAGAAGGCTTGCGAGCTTTACGCCGCCGCCCTTGCCTCTTCCGCCGGCGTGAATCTGCGCCTTTATGACGAACTTCCCGGAGTTTAGGTCCTGCGCTATCTGGTGCGCTTCGTCTTCGTTGAATGCGACCTTGCCTGTCGGCGTCGCCGCGCCGTAAAGGGATAACAGCTCTTTTGCCTGATACTCATGTATGTTCACTTCTTAAATCCTCCTTGAAATGCGGCTTCGCCTGTTATTGCTTCGAGTTTCCCCTGAACTTGTCAATGAGCCACTGGAGCGGGTCGAAGTAGGTGTCGGCCACCCTCTCCTTGAGAGGGATGATTGCGTTGTCGGTGATGTGTATGTGCTCGGGGCAGACTTCCGTGCAGCACTTGGTGATGTTGCAGTATCCGAGTCCGGCGTCGGTCCTGAGATAAGCCTTTCTGTCGTCGGTGTCGAGGGGATGCATTTCGAGCTCGGCGATTTTGATCAGCATTCGCGGGCCCGCGAACTCGTTTTTCTTGTCGTGATTTCTAAGTATGTGGCAGACGTTCTGGCAGAGGAAGCACTCGATACATTTTCTGAACTCCTGGCTCCTCTCTACGTCCTCCTGGTACATGATCCACTTTGTGTCCTTGGCGGGCTTGAAAGGCGGTATCGTCTTTCTTACCTCATAATTCCATGAAACATCGGTGACCAGGTCCTTTATGATCGGGAAGCTCTTTATGGGATATACAGTAACAGGTTTATCGAGCGGAAGTGAATCCATGCGGGTCTTGCAGGTGAGCTTCGGCATGCCGTTTATCTCGGCGCTGCACGAGCCGCACTTGGCCGCCTTGCAGTTCCACCTCACCGCGAGGTCGCCGTCGTAGTTGGCCTGTATGAAGTGTATGGCGTCGAGGACGACCATACCCTCCTCAACGGGTACATCGTATTCCTTCTCCCCGCCGCCGCTTGCGTCCCCGCGGTATACCCTCATCTTGGCTATGGCCATTTTATTTATAACCTCCGTCGACTATTTTCCTGAGGTCCTCCGGCATCTGCGGAAGCGGAGACGTGCCTAAATGCATTTCTCCGTTGCTGTTTTGCGAAATTACCGAGTTCACCTTGCCCCATACTTCGTCGTTATACTTGGGGAAATCCACCCTGCTGTGTGCGCCCCTGCTCTCTTCTCTTTGAAGCGCGCACTTCGCGATGGCTTCGGAGACGATGAGCATGGACTTTAAGTCCTTGCAGAGATGCCAGCCCGGGTTGAACATCCGCGAGCCCTCTATCTTGAGATCGGAAGCCCTTTCCTTAAGCACCTGGAGCTCGTCGAGGCCTTCCTGGAGATTTTCCTTCGTGCGGAAAACGCCGACGAACTTACCCATGGCTTCCTGGAGGTCCTGGTGTATGGTGTACGGATTTTCGCCCTCTGCGCTCTCGAACGGCCTTAACATCTCCTCGGCCGCGAGCTCGAGGTCTTTATCGTCTATTTTAAGAGCGTTGCCCTTTACTTCGTTTGCGTACTGCGCTGCGCCCATACCGGCCCTCATCCCGAAGACGAGAAGGTCGGAGAGCGAGTTTCCGCCGAGCCTGTTCGCCCCGTGCATACCGCCCGCTACCTCTCCCGCGGCGAAGAGCCCGGGAACAGTCGTGCCCGCAGTGTCGGCGTCCACCCTGACGCCGCCTATGATGTAGTGCGTAGTCGGGAAAACTTCCATCGGCTCCTTCGTGATGTCGATGAGCGCGAATTCCATGAACTGGTGATACATGCTCGGGAGCTTCTTCTTAACATATTCGGCCCCCCTGTGCGCTATGTTGAGAAAAGCGCCGCCGTGGGGCGATCCCCTGCCTTCCATGACCTCCGTGTAAATGGACCTCGCGACGACGTCCCTCGTCGAAAGCTCCATCCTTTCGGGGTCGTACTTTTCCATGAACCGCTCGCCGTTACGGTTGGTGAGAATACCGCCCTCTCCGCGGACGGCCTCTGTAACGAGGATGCCCCTCACGCTCGGAGGCCATACCATGCCTGTCGGGTGGAACTGTACGAATTCCATGTCTATTAGATCGGCCCCGGCTTCGTAAGCCAGCGACTGCCCGTCGCCCGTGTACTCCCATGAATTGGAAGTCACCTTGTACGATTTGCCGACGCCGCCCGTGGCGAGGATTATCGCCTTTGTCTTGAAGAGAACGAACCTTCCGCTCTCCCTCCAATAGCCGAAGGCGCCGGAAATCCTTTCACCGTCTTTAAGAAGGTGAGTAATAGTGCATTCCATGTATACGTCGATGCCGGAATGTATGCCCTTGTCCTGGAGCGTCCTTATCATTTCGAGGCCGGTGCGGTCGCCCACGTGAGCGAGCCTTTTCCAGGTGTGTCCGCCGAAGGCGCGCTGCATTATCTTGCCGTCCTTCGTTCTGTCGAAGAGCGCACCCCAGTGCTCGAGCTCCTTCACCCTGTCGGGAGCTTCCTGCGCGTGGAGCTGAGCCATGCGCCAGTTGTTGAGCATCTTTCCGCCGTGCATCGTGTCGTGAAAGTGGGTCTTCCAATCGTCCTTGACATCGACGTTGGCGAGAGCGGCGGCGACGCCTCCCTCGGCCATGACAGTGTGCGCCTTTCCGAGAAGGGATTTGCATACGAGCCCTACCGATGCCCCCCTGGCCGATGCCTCGATGGCGGCCCTGAGCCCCGCTCCCCCGGCGCCTATGACGATTACGTCATGTGTATGTGTCTCTATCTCCATCTATTGTTACCTCTTATATGATCCTGATGTCTGTGATGACTCCCCTGGCTAGAAGGAAAACGTAAAGGTCCGCGAGAGCGACGCTGAAGAGGCTCACCCAGGCCCAGAACATATGGTGCTCGTTCCACACACTGACCTTCCCCCATATCCGGAAGCGCGTCGGGCACTTCGAAAACACGTCGAGCTTCCCCCCTACGAGATGGCGGAAAGAATGGCACGAGAGCGAGTACATGCTGAGGAGCACGGCATTGATGATAAGGACTATAGTGCCTACTCCGATGCCGAACCCGTCCTCGAATTTAAATGCGTGAAGAGCGTCTATCCAAAGGAAAATAAGTATTACGCCGGCGGCGTAGAAGAAATAACGGTGTATGTTCTGCAGAATGAAAGGAAATCTCGTCTCCCCGGCGTACGAGCCCTCTTTGGCGAGCGGCCGCACCGCACAGCCCGGAGGAGCCATGAAAAACGATCTGTAATACGCCTTTCTGTAGTAGTAACAGGTAGCCCTGAATCCGAGCGGAGCCCATAGAATAAGAAGCGCCGGAGAAAGCGGCCACCATGAGGCGAGAAGGTATGGGGAATAAAACGGGGAGAGATAAGGCTGCACGAGAAAATCGGCGTGAGAAAACGCACGCCATGTAGAGTAAAGACCGAAAATCGACAGAATCGTCGCCGTCACCAGCGGCGCAACCCACCATGCGTCCTTCCGCATGGTAATCGAGCTTTGAGCAGTTCCATTCGCCATCTCTGTGTCTCCTAACTTACATC
>JAGVLR010000236.1 GCA_020054175.1 Candidatus Dadabacteria bacterium | reverse complement strand
GTGCTTAGAGACGGAAAAGTTGTCGAGGCAGGTGCTGAAACGGAGCTAATGGAGCGGAAGGGAGAATTTTACAGGCTCGCCACTACAGGCAGCTAGCATTATCGGTATTCGAATAGAAATGAATTCCAACAATCCTGACATATCTGTCGTCATACCCGTTCACAACGGGGAATCGTATTTATCGATGTGTCTTCACGCGCTGAAGGCGTCGTTTCATACCGAGTTCGAAACAATAGTAGTAGACGACGGCTCGAAGGACGGCTCGGCGGAGGTAGCGAAGAAATTCGGCGTGAAGGTGCTCGAGCTGGGGCGTAACTACGGCCCGGCTGCCGCCAGGAACGAAGGGGCCGCCGCAGCTACCGCACCGATCGTGCTGTTCATCGATGCGGACGTGCTCGTAAGGGGCGATACGCTTACGAGCGTCCTGGACACCTTCTCGAAAAACCTGGAGCTGGCTGCCGTATTCGGCTCTTACGATACCGAGCCGTCTGCGCCGGACTTTCTATCTCAATACCGCAACCTCCTACACCATTATGTCCACCAGAAATCCCGGAGCGACGCGAGCACGTTCTGGTCGGGCTGCGGCGCGATAAAAAGAAATGTGTTCCTGGAAATGGGGGGGTTCGACAGAGCGAAGTTTTCGAAACCATCCATCGAGGATATAGATCTCGGGTACAGGATGAGGCGAAAGGGGCACAAGATATTCCTCGACAAGGAGCTTCAGGTGAAGCATCTAAAGCACTGGAGCTTTTTCTCGATGCTGAGAACCGACATATCCCAGCGTGCCGTGCCGTGGTCGAAGCTCATGCTCGAAAGCGGGTTCTCCCCGAGGGACCTCAACGTCGACACATCGGACAGGGTGAGCGCAGTCCTCGTGGGGTTACTCTCGATATGCCTTCTGATCGCTATTCTCGCGGCGCTGGGCGGCGGCGGTATTCTCTACCCCGCGCTTATACTCTCGGCCGTCCTGACCATTTCACTGATCCTGCTTAACAGGCATCTCTATGGATTTTTCCTCGAAGAGAAGGGATTCGGATTTACGCTTCTCGCCATACCGATGCATTTCCTCTATTTCTTCTACAGCGGGGCTTCTTACGGAGCGTGCTGGCTCAGGAAGAAAATGTCGAAGTGAAATAGAACCTGCGGGCTATACTGGCGAGGGTTTCGTCAGTCGGACGAGGTGTAAGTTCCGGTGAGCTTCTTGACCTTCTCTACTTCCTCGGGCTTGTCGAGGATGTTCCCCTTTCCCATTTCGTAGAGGAAATTGGCGTTATCCCTCGGGGCCTCGCTTATGACGTTCGGGTCGAAGAATACTTCTTTCGTGTGGACGAGTCCGGCGCGGTTGTAAGAGGCCAGCTCGTATTTCATTCCCATCCGGAGGGCGTCGCACGGGCAGGCCTCGACGCAGAATCCGCAGAAAACGCATCTCATGAAATCGATGTTGTAGACCTTGGGCCTTCTCTCGATTCCGTAATCGTCCGCGGGCTCGGCGACGATGGATATGGCTTGGGTCGGGCAGGCCACTTCGCAGAGCTTGCACGCTACGCACCTGATTTCGCCGTCGTCGTCCCCGGGCATTACATGAAGCCCCCTGTATCTCGGCGGTAGCTCCTTCACCTCTTCCGGGTACTGAATCGTTATCGGCTGAAATTTAATCAGGTGCTTAATGGTAAGATAAAGCCCGTGCACTATCTGCGGCAGGTAGAGCTTTTCGTACCACGTGAGCTCAGGATGTGTCAGTACTTTAATTTTGATGGCCATTGCTCGTTCCAGGATTAAGAACTACAGATAAGTTATAACATACTCCGGGGATTTTTAAAGAACCCGCAGGACCTTTGGGGAAATATAACCTCTTAGTCCGCAAGCTCCTTTCGGAGTCGAAGGTAAACGATAACTCCTGATATTGCTGAGATTATGACCATCACGAGGCCTGTAAACGTCGAGCCCAGCAGCATCTTTCCCGAGCCCATCATTCCGAAGAGAATAAAGCTCACACCGAGCACCCAGTTGATTAGAACGGGAGTCAGCCGGGGCTTCTCTATCTCCGGATTCATGTCGCTCACAGGCTTCCACCATCCCCACGGCCTCACCCTCGTGTAGAATTCGTTCAGGGTTCCGAGCGGCTCGGGTTTGGTTGCAAAAGTTACTATGATCCACGTGAGCACGGAAACGGGGATGACCAGTATCTGATGCTTCAGCTCGAGCGGTATGCCCTGCGATCTGGTGTAGAGGACGAGTATGAAAATCGCGGCGAGGGACGACGCAAGGGCTGAAATCTCTGTCCATGCGTTCACCCGCCACCAGAACCATCTCAACACAAGCACGAGCCCTATCCCTGCGCTCATCGCCCAGAGGAAAATCCAGGCCTTGCCGATGTTGCTTATGTGCATAGCGAAGTAGCCCGCGAGTATTGTGAGGACAAGCGTGCAGAGCCGCGAAACCATGACGTAATGCTTCTCTGTCCCGTCCTTGTAAAGGAATCTCCTGTAAAGGTCGTTCATTATGTATGAAGCGCCCCAGTTAAGGTGCGTCGACAGTGTGGACATGAAGGCCGCGAGAAATGTTACGAAGAGAATTCCCTTGAGGCCCGGACCCAGGAAATTGTTTATCATGACGACGTACATCGCCTCGTTGTCGCCCTTGGCGACGTCAGCCGTAGGGTAGATAATCAACGACGCGAGGGCGACGAGCACCCATGGCCAGAAGCGGATGATGTAGTGGTTTATGGCGAACCACGCCGTGCCGAGGACGGAGTCGCGCTCGCTCTTCGCCGAAAGCATTCGCTGTATGAAATAGCCGCCGCCGTCTGTGTTATGCGAAGACCACCAGATCACAGTGAGGTAAACGAAGAACGTAAAGAAGCTCGACGACCAGAACCCGTCGCTCACTGGGTCGCCACTTGAAGGGGTCATGAAAAGCGCGACGTGTTTCTCGTCTATTGTGCCCAGCTTCTCCACGAAGCCGGAAAGCCCGCCGATTTCGGGCGAGCCTATTACGACCCAGGCAAGTATTATCGTTCCGGCAAGCGCAAGAAAGTACTGGAAGAAATCCGTCAGCATCACTCCCCAGAGCCCCGACATCATGGTGTAGAAGAAGGCGATAAAAAGACAGATGGCTATCGCCACAGTCGTTTCGACCCCGAAAAAGACCTTGAGCACCTTGGCCATAGCGCTTATGACCCAGCCCATAACGATGAAGTTAAAGAGAGTGGAATAGTAAAAGGCCTTGAACCCCCTGAGAAACGCCGCGGGCTTTCCGCTGTAGCGGATTTCGTTCAGCTCGTTGTCGGTGATAACGTTGGCTCTTCTCCAGAGCCGGGCGAAGACGAGCGCTATGAAGACGTGGCTGAAGATATAGTTCCACCAGAACCAGTTCTTCCATATGCCGTCTGTCCTTATCCATCCCGTCACTGCGAGCGGGGTATCGGCGGCGAAGGTGGTCGCAACCATCGAGGTGCCGAGGAGCCACCAGGTAAGGTCGCGGCCGGAGACAAAATATGAGGCCATGCTGCTGCTCGCCCTCCGCGTGAAATAAACCCCGACGAAGAGCGAAATCAGGAGATAGGCCGCGACTATGGCCCAGTCGAGAAGCGTTAAGGATGAAAAAACGGAGTTCAGTCCGGCGCTCATTGGAGTGTGTAATTTACCCGATACGAAAGAACGGGAACAGCCGTCATAAAGCGGCGACCGGGATTCTGCCGGTTGCCTGCACGGTCCCTGTAAGCACGTCGGCGGCCGCCGACTGGCATTCCCCGAGAGAATCGAATGCGCATATTATCGTCTTGAAGTTATCGAGTCCCCGGACGACATAGGGTGAGCCGAACGAAACGAGGATGCTTTCTCCGTCTGCCCGGGACAGGCGATCGAGCGCGGCCCTCATAAAGCCGGGGAGGGAGAACTGGTTCTTCCACGCGCCGACTGTCGTGAAGACGAGACATACCAGCGCGGTATCGTCAGCTTCCCGGCATAGCCCGTCGAGATTTGTAGACGCGGTTACGTTAACCGCCTTAAGAGTCACGCCCGCGTCACTGAGACGCCGCGCGAATGCGTCCGCAACGTTCATTCCCGACTCCGTTACGTCGAACGTGCACAGCAGTGCGCGGCTCGATTTTAAACTTCCGCCTTTAAGAAGTGAAACAGACTTCCGGGCTATGAGCCCGGAGAGCTTTCGACCGTCTTCTTTCGTTTGCCTTGCGTTCTCTGGCGTTAAAATCGGAAGAGATTTTTTGAGAGAGATTACCCTACTCGCCGCCTTTCGTATGATTTCTGCGTCGAGCTCTCCAGCGGACGCTTCGTCGTTAAGAATCTGAAGGAGTTTATACGGATCCTGCGGGTCGAGAATTATATTGCACCCGGCTTGAAGAGCTCTAAGTGACAGACGGACTTCGTCTCCAAGCTTGCTTATGCCGGACATACGAAAGGAATCGGTTATCACGACTCCGCCGTAACCGAGCTCGCCTCTCAGCATGCCGTTTACTACTTCCCTCGATATTGTGGCAGGGTCGTTGTTTCCTGTTATTTCGGGAAGCGCGACGTGCGCCGTCATGAGCATATCCGCACCCTCTGATATCGCCCTTTGGAACGGTATGAGGTCGCGCCCGGAAAGCTCCTCGCGTGTGAGCGATAACACCGGAAGCTCCGAATGAGAGTCTGTAGCTGCGCTACCGTGCCCGGGGAAGTGCTTCCCGCAGGAGAATATACCGCCGTCGCGGCAGCCCCTTATGAATGCGCCTCCCAAGCGGGACACGAGCTCCGGATCATCGCCAAAGGAGCGGATGTTGATTATCGGATTTTCGGAATTCGAGTTCACGTCGAGCACCGGGGCGAAGACCAGGTTAAAGCCGTACCGCCTCATCTCGCCCGCCGTGAAAAGGGCCTCCGAATAGGCAAGTCCCTCGTCGTCGGCCGCGCCGAGCGCCATTGTAAAAGGAAAAATCGAGCCACCGGAAACGATCTGGCCGAGGCCCCTTTCGGCGTCGCAGCCGAAGAGGAGTGGAAGCCGTGACAGGCCTTGCAGCTCTTCCGTAGCGCTTCCGACGGATTCCGTATCACCGCCGAATACTATGAAGCCGCCGACCTCGTATTCCTGGACAAGTTTTCTGGCAAGCTCGAGCGAACCGCTCGCCCTGAAATCGAGCCTCGGCATGATAACCTGTCCGACACTCTGCCTGAGGTTTAAAGACGATGCGTCGACGCCGCTGAGTTTATCGAGCCATAATTTATTAGTCATTGCGTACGGCTTAGCCAAGGCCTCCGGGGGATATTTTTCCGAGCGGAACGCGCCGCCTCGCCCCTGTGACGCCGGGCATGTTGCCGGCGTTTCCCGAGACGCATTCGTTCGCCAGTATCGCGAAGGCGACTGCTTCCTTGGCGTC
>JAGVLR010000081.1 GCA_020054175.1 Candidatus Dadabacteria bacterium | reverse complement strand
TATCCCTCGGGGGCGATAATTACCGTTACGAGCGGACATGGGGATTTCCGCCAGCTTTCAGAGCTGCCGCGGAAGCTCGGCACGCTCAGCCGCATGGAAGAGATCGGCGGCAGTATGGTCGCCGACAGCCCGGACGAGGTGCGCATGCGCGTGCGCGAGCAGCTCATGCAGGGAGCGTCACAGATAAAGCTCACGGCGGGCGGCGGCGTGTCGTCGCCTCACAGCCCGCTCGACGTGTCGACTTTTACGGATGCGGAGCTTCGCGCGGCTGTCGAAGCCGCCGGGAACTGGGGGACCTACGTCACCGCGCACGCTTTCACTACGAAAGCGATCCAGGGAGCCGTCGCTGCCGGGGTGAAAGTCATCGAGCATGGATTCCTGATGGACGAAGCGACCGCCAGACTTCTTGCCGAGAAGGGAGTTTGGTTGAGCCTCCAGCCGCTCCCCGAGGAGATGCGGACCGGCCTCCCGCCCGGCTCTGTCCAGAGAGCCAAGGCCGATGAGGTATGGCCCGGCATAAACAAAACATACGAGCTGGCGAAGAAATACAAGATCAAAACTGCGTGGGGTACAGACGTCCTGTTCTCGCAGGCGCTGGCGCAGCGCCAGGGTGCAATTCTGGCGTCACTTGCGCGCTGGTACACCCCCGCCGAAGCGCTTGCCATGGCGACGAGCACCAACGCCGAGCTGCTGGCGTTATCCGGCAAGCGCAATCCTTATCCCGGAAAGCTCGGGGTAGTAGAGGAAGGCGCGCTTGCGGACCTCTTGCTGGTTGACGGAAATCCACTCGAAAATATCGAGCTCGTTGCAGACCCAGACAAAAATTTCGTGGTGATCATGAAGGACGGAAAGATATACAAGAATACGCTTCCGGATTGAGAGCCGCCGCGACAATAAAATTCGTGCTGATAGCTGCAACCGTATTCCTCATTGTTTACTATCTCTTCACGGCTGTGACAAAAAAAACCGAAGCCTCATCAAACTTTAACTATAACTTCGGTATCCCCTGCCTTCAGTGCGCGCATATAGGCAAGTATCAAGTCGCGCGTGAGATAGCTGCCATGCTCAGCTTCGTCCTGGCGTTTGACTATAGGGAAGGTGGATAATATATAGTCTGCGTCTTCTTCGCTAATGTCATAAAGTATGAAAAACAGCGCATCGAGCTTGGCCTTACGGTGACGGCGATCTTCCTCGTCCCAAATAAACGGCTCGCCGCCATAACCCATATCCTTCGCAAACGGCTGCATATCCCATGCAGTATAAGTCAGGTGAAGAACATGATCCTTGATAAACTCAGCAACAGTTGTCTTGCCAAGCGGCTGCTCGAACGTTTCGGGTGGAATCACAGGGAGTTGTTCGATTGTATACCAAGTTAAATGTGTGGCAGGAACTTTTTGCCGCGCAATATAATCAAAAATAAATGAATTAAGATTCGCGCATATAAGGGACCCCAAAAATGACGGATTTTTTTCAATAAGTAATATCGGCAAAGTGTGACCAACTCCATAAGCCGGAATAATCATTGCAATCATTGTGCGCATGTTAGTGCTAGCCGTAACATCCTTAAAAGCAACTAACCACTGAGTTGGGAAATTGAGCAAGTCAGTTTTTCGAACCCAATATTGAGGTAAATTATATTTATCTAGTAGTTGTTTCTCCTCAATAGTCAGAGGTTCCGTTTGACCAGGTCTGTTCAAATTCTCTGTGTTAACTCTCACGCTTGCCGCACGATGATCATACGCTTGCACCATTTTACCCTCGTATAATGGCACATAAACAATCTCTCCTTTTTTAATGCAGTTGCCAGCAACGCGATAAAATCCCTCGGATTCAAGTTCCTCAAAAGTTTTGAAAAGGTGAGAATCCGTAGACATATTAAATGTTCCTTGCATATACTTAATAGGCCAAACCTTACTTTTTCCATGGTCATTCAGAATAGGATATCTCTCATAAATAATTCGAGTAATATCCGCATCCATCTCTGTTCGAAAAATAGGTGCAGTACCTGTGTTCGGGTTAACACGTGCAAAATCTTCATGAGTAAGTGTAAAGACTCGATTAGGCTCACTTAACTCCCCGACATCATGTAGAAAGAACGCCAAATCAGTATAATCAAAAGAACGACCCCTACCACCTGCTACGTAAGTACAAAATTTAAATGAGGCATGGATGTCGGGAAAGAATTTCTTTTTATTCTCAAAATCAAAGAGTGCAGCTAAATGCCCTTTTATTGCAATGTCTCTAAAAAACATTGATGCAGACTTGTCAGCAGCTATTCCAGATGGAACCAAGAGACCAACGAATCCCGTCTGTTTTATTAAACGATGCGTTCGCTCAATAAATAAAGAATAGAGGTTTATTTTCCCTTTGTTAAAATATGGATATTGTCCCGCATTTCTAACAACCCTTATCGACCTATCTGCTCTTTCCTTTGCAATATCGAATTCCTTCCAGAGTGACGGATTAGTTTGTTTTAATGTATCTATACTTTTCCTTCTTTTATCGCCAGTAAGAAGTGCTATCCCTCTATCTTGATTTACAAACCATTCTACTTCAATAAATTCAAAGGTATCCCACGGAGGATTGCCAATTACTGCGTCGAAGCCGCCTTCGGGTTCGTGCCTTTCCCAATACTTCCAAACTCCGGGGAAAGCAACTTCCCAATTGAGAAAATGTTCTTCTTCTATAAGGTTTCTTGCTTTTGCTAATAATTCCTTGAACTGATTTGCCTGTATGGTGTCTTTCTGGATTTGGATTTTTCCCTCTGCTATCTGATAAGGATCCCCATAGTCTCCAAAGAGCCAACCATCAACAGCGACTTTGTCATTCGGTGACGATGCTATCCACTTGAATGCATGATAGAGCTGTAGAAATGAATTTAATGGCGCTGTTGCCTCTTCCACTCCTTCGAACATAGACGCTGATTGCTTGACTTCAGATATATCAGCATCTGTAAGTTGTTCAATCTGCAGCATTCCCACTGCCGCGTTCTGGGCTTTAATTACAGTATTATGAGAAAATAAAACGCCACGTTCATTTAGTTCGCCATGTAATTTCCCGACCCACTCGCCGAAAAGCGAGTCGCCGCAGCGCAGGTGGTGATCGAGGAAAGATAGTGGCGCACCCACAGTGAACGTGTGGAGCCAGAGCGAAACTTTCGCAAGCTCGACTGCCATGGGATTTTTATCCACACCGTAAACGCAGCGCTTTAATATCATCCTGCGCACGATGTGCTTGTCGTCGAGCTGCTCTTCTTTTACATTCCAGCCGTGCTCCTTAGCCTGCTCCATAATAAGCGCGCGTATGGAGGCGATACGCTTCGACACGGGAGAGACGTAAGGGTTATCTTTGTCCGCCCACGGTACTTTGCCTTCCGTCTCGACTTCGTCTATAGACTCAAGAATATTGTCGGCCAGGTAATCGACCAAACTGACAAGGAAATGCCCGCTTCCCATTGCGGGATCGCATACCTTAAGCTCCAACATTGCGGTCGCAGGATCCAGAGTTTCGAGCAGTTTATTTTTCTTTTTCTTATCCCTGCCCGATTTCAATTCTTCGACTTTATACCAAAAGGCTTCCCTATGCTCTTTTAGAAGGGGCCCGACGGTGCGTTCTATAATCAAACCGACAAGCGATTCGGGGGTATAGTAGCTGCCGCTTGTTTTGCGGGCGAAGATATTAGGGCGCACTGTCAGACGGCCGTCGTCCTCCACCTTCGGATAGAACTCAAGCAGTCGTTCGTATATGGAGCCAAGCTGCTGAACGGAAAGATCACGGTAATTAATCCACTTCATCACACCCTCGTCGTCACGGTGTGAGAGCTTGTAAACAAGAGGGGCAAAAATATTGTCAGGTATACGCGCACGGTTCAACAAGGCGTATTTACGCGCATCGAAGAGGCCGCCGTTATAAGGGGGTACTCCTATGCTCTCGTCGCCTTCATCAATCGATTTGAACAAATTGAGAGTCTGATGATAATAATCATCTCTAGACGTGCTGAATGCGTCCTGTTCCGATGTACGCTTTGCTATGTCTTCTCGGACACGCTTCCTAAATCCGTAATCATCGTACTTACTGTCGTAGACCGGCAGCAGGTTCCTATCCTCGGCATACAGAACGAACAGGAGACGGTAAAGTAGGGTGAGCGCGTTATCACGTAATTCTTCGAGGTAGGTATCATCTAATGCTGACGGCATTTGAGGGTCGTTGTCTTTCAGGGACGAAAGCAGGGAGGGGAATACTTCCCTAAATACAATATCACCAAGGTCCTTGGCTACCTCGGCTTCCCAGTAGCGTGCCTGGGCGAGCGCTCTTTCGTGGAAGGTCTTCTCCTCCCTTTCACGCAGGAAGGCTTCACGTTTGAAGAGGAGGTAGAATACTTTGACCCAGTCCTGTGCTTTTTTATCCGTGGTTGAAAACAATTCCGTCTGAAAACCCGGAAGTTCCAAAGCCAAAGGTAAATCTATTTCCAGGTAGTCCTCGGATTTGGACCTTGCGCGATTATAGTAGAGACGCCAGAAGCGGCCGTTTGTGAGAATACCCCACCGGATGCGCCCCTCGGACTGTGTATCCGCGCTCGTGAGGTAGCGGATGATCTGGTTTGACGGCACTCTGTCCATAGGCTGGTTACCCTTGCGGTCGAGCCGTATATTCCACGCCTTGGCTTCGAGAATCGCAGCCCCGTGAAGGTAGCGCCTATGTTGATCCTTCTCCTTGTTGGCCTTGTTCTTCGATTCTTCATTCTCGAACAGGAGATAATCAGGAACGTCTTCACGGCCTTTCCGTGCTGTTGTCTGCTGCCGTAGGAACTGCTTCCATCCGAGGGTTTCAAGAACGGGTGTTATCAGATCGTCTTCGGTAGTAGCTTCTATGGGATTACCAGCTATGGGAAATGCATCAAAGGTCTTCTTTAAATCACTCTTAAATGATTCAATCTGGTTGTCGGTAATGGCTTTCCATTCGGGATATTCGGTTATCCCATCAGTAAGAAAATCTTCTGTGAAAAGTGATCCGTTAATCATCGTATTTTTATGTATCAAGAAGCTCAATCATATTATCACATCTTAAGATAGATACATTATCCGCTTCACCCCAGCCCCTTCCGCATCGAGTATTTCACGAGGTCGACGAGATTGTGTATGTCGAGCTTCTTCATGATGTTGGCCCTGTGGGTTTCGACTGTCTTGATGCTTATCGAAAGCTCCCTGGCGATGGCGCTGTTGCTGAGGCCGCTCGTAATCAGGCTGAGCACCTTCTTTTCCTTCCCGCTCAGCATTCCGAACTTGTCGAGCTCGTTCTCACCTGCCCTCATTAACTCTCCCGGCGCGAGGTAAAAAGGGCTTTTGTAAACGATCCCTCTCTCGACTATTGTCGGGTGAGTCCGGAATATCGCCAGGAGCTCCCTCGAGCTTATACGCTCGACATTATGCTGCGTCAGCATTATGACGGGCTTTTCGAGGCTCAGCTTGTTAAGAGACGCCTTTATCCATATCCGCTCTGACGGCGTCAGCGAAAAGAACGGGTCGGCGTTGAGCGCCATTAAGACTCGAATCGGCCTTCCACCTTTTTTAACCGCCTTGTCTAGGCTTTTCTCTATGTGCGATATAAATGTGTCGGGCCTTCGGGGCTCTTTCAAAAAATTTCCGAGTATGATCTCTTCGAACACC
>JAGVLR010000043.1 GCA_020054175.1 Candidatus Dadabacteria bacterium | reverse complement strand
CTGGTTGTGCTCTTTGAGTTTCCGTGCGACTGCCGAAACTATCCCGGCGTTAGAGAGCATGCCTATCTTCACG
The DNA here is from genome assembly GCA_020054175.1 of Candidatus Dadabacteria bacterium. Taxonomy (GTDB): domain Bacteria; phylum Desulfobacterota_D; class UBA1144; order Nemesobacterales; family UBA2774; genus JADLGH01. Next base: position 3,064 of record JAGVLR010000043.1, on the reverse strand, counting down.
GCGTCTGCGCCGATGTCCGACAGAACCGCGTCTATCTGGAGAGCGACGAAATCCGGCGGAAGGTCGTTTATACCCAGCACGGAAACGGTATTCTGCGCTGTCACGGAGGTGATTACAGACATGCCGTACACGCCGAGCGCGGCGAAGGTTTTGAGGTCGGCCTGGATACCCGCGCCTCCCCCCGAATCCGACCCCGCGATTGTAAGAGCCCTTCCGGGAAATTGACCCACGCCGATTTATTCTACTAAGCTTTCCGGTGGTTTACAAACGGCCGCCCCCGGCTGGACTAAAAATTTTTTAAATGTAATATATAGTCTGCTAAAAATTGCAGAGGAGACGAAGTTATGGCAGAGATTACTGAAAACGACGAGGTTCTATTCCCCGAGCTCTTCACGACGGACGGCTCCGGAGAAATCAGGCTTGTAGCGGGATACTCGAAGGAATCCAATAACTGGACCTTCCCGAAATACCTGGCCGACCCGGTCAGCTTTTCCGACGACGTAGAGGAAAAGCTCCTGAGCCCGTTCGGCGAGCTTCATTCCTTCACGGTAGTCAGAAGGAGCCTCCCGGAATTTCCGGTTCCATACGCTCTGGCTCTCGTCGATTTTCCCGAGGGCGTAAGGGTTATGGCGCAGGTCGAAACGGACGATCCCGAAGGCCTTAAAATCGGTCAGAAAATGGGCGTGACGGTTGGAGTCGTAAAGAAGGCGCAGGACGGCAAGAACGTAAGGTCGTACAAGTTCTACCCCGTTAACAAGTAATTTTCCGGCAGGAAGATAAAACATCATAGTCAGGATCAATGCCGCCCTGCGTATCCGATGCAGGGCCCGAACACGGTTCCGCCCATTCGGAAATCCCTCCCGGGGCTCCGGCCCGGGCGCTGCCAAAATTTAATATTTACTTTTATGTATTTATCGTATATGCTGGAATTATAACGACTAATTATTATAGTCTAATGAAGACTCCCCTTTTCATAGTCCTGCTGCTCGCAGGATTCATTGTCCCCGGCCAAGACGTATCCGCTATAGATTCTGAAGCCGTATACACCGAAGAAAAGGCCTATACCGAGCGCCCGGCGGGCGAAAACAAGATCCTCGCAGTGACGGTCTCGAAATCCGACCTCCACGTAGACCTGCTTGGCACAGTGGTAAACGGCAACATCTCGAAAGCCCTCGTCAAGAATCCCGTAACGGGAGAATTGGGGACATACATCGCCGGCGACGTGCTCGACCTCGTCCGGACAGAAACCGTCAACGTCATCGAAGTAGCTAACTGCGTCGTGCTCCTGGAGAGGGCCGGCGGCGTGCTGGAGACGATAGAATGCAATAATAAAATGCCGACTGTAGTATTCACAGGGCCGGCCGCGCTCGCGAAATACAGGATAGTCCGCCCGGGCGAGAAAGAGGACGCGTTCGCCCTCTCGGCCAATTTCTCCTCCGACTACGACAGCGAAATCCTGACAGCGAGCGTAAAACACGATGTGGACCCCTACCTCGTCAAAGCGGTAATTAAAGCGGAATCCAATTTCGACCCGAACGCCATATCCCCCAAGAACGCCCAGGGCATGATGCAGCTCATTCCCGCGACAGCCAGCGACTACGGCGTTGACGACCCTTTCGATCCCGTCTCGAACATAGAAGGCGGCGTCAGGTACTTAAAAGACCTTATGGAATACTTCGACGGCGACATGAAGCTCTCGCTCGCCGCGTACAACGCCGGCAAGGGCGCCGTCATAAAGCACGGCTTCACTATCCCTCCCTACCCCGAAACGACCGACTATATAACGAAGGTGCTCGGGTACTACAAGATAATGAAGGCGAAGAATTATGTCTCGAAGAACTGAACGCGGCCCCGTAAAAAGGGGGCAAAAGTGAGGTCTTTCATTTTCCTCCGAATCCTGTCCAGTTCAATTTCAAGACGCCGCACACATTATTTCGAGAGATTTTCAGGCCTTACGCGATCCGGATTTGACAAAATGCTATTTTCATCTACTATACTAAATTCACTAAACAATTCGGAGGGCCCATAGCTCAGTTGGTTAGAGCGACGGACTCATAATCCGTTGGTCCCTGGTTCGAGTCCGGGTGGGCCCACACATTAAGTTTTTGTTTTTTTGATTCAAGATGGAAGTCGAGATAACACATAGACTCGTAAGAAAGACCTCACCGCCAGCCCCAGTAATAGTACAACCCATCTATACATTTTTTGTTCCACTCAAAATCAAACCCCCTAAAAAAAGGAGAAAAAGATGAGGGAGCAGCTCGTCGTTCTCGACACGCTCCAGCGAATCGATTTGGAGCTCAGTAAGCTTGAAGAAAATTTAAACGACTACCCCCGGAAAATTTCTGATTTCGAGTTCGAGCTAAAAACCGCAAAAGAACGCCTCGAACGTCTGGACGCGGAAAAACAGACGCTTCAGAAAAACAAAACCCGCCTCGAACAGGAAGTTTCAAGTAACGAAGAGCTCGTCAAGAAAGCAGAGCAGAAACTGTTCGAAATCAAAACCCATAAAGAATACGAAGCCCTCCAGAAAGAAATAGCCGACACCAAGCGAAGAAATATAGACCTCGAAGATAAAGTCCTCGAAGATATGACCAGAATCGAGACTGTGGAAGCCGAAATCGCGACAGGCAGGGAAGACCTCGCCGCCAAGGAAGCGGAATACGGCGAGAAGATAAACGGCTACAAGGAAAAGCTGGAAGAGGTCAAGAGCGTCTACGAGCCCAAGAAGGAAGAGAAAGAAAAAATCGCCTCCCGCATCAGCCCCGAGCTCATACCCATATACAACAAGATAAGCAAGAGAAACGGCGGGGTGCTCGCGCTGGCGAAAAAGGAACTCTGCACGGGATGCAACATGAAAATCCCTTCCCAGCTGTTTAACGAGGTGCTCACACACACGCGATTCATCCAGTGCCCGAACTGCCAGAAAATCCTCTACACGGAAGAAGAATTAAATAGTGCCGCAAAGCCAGAATAGCCTTCCTTTCAAAGACGGCTCCAGAGAACCTGTTGATATATTCATAGACGGCGCCGCCCGGGGCAACCCGGGGGAATCCGGCATCGG
>JAGVLR010000044.1 GCA_020054175.1 Candidatus Dadabacteria bacterium | reverse complement strand
CCCTGCGCAATGAAGCAGATCAATATCACCTTTCTGAATTCGAGCACCTCCGCCAGAAGAGACGAAAGCACGGTTCTCCCGATGATGCTCCCGAGCCCTATCGCCGCGGGCGGCCCCGCCGCGGCTATGGCGGGAACGCCTATGTCTATCATGTAGTTATAAAACTGCGTTACGATGATGAGGAACGTAGTGAAGCCGAGGAAATACATCGTGTACATAACCCAATACGTCGGCGTCGAAATCGCTTCCCTGGCTCTCCATTCAACTTTAGGCGTGCCTGCGCCGGCCCCCTTCTCGACATCCTCTACGGAATTATCGTGCTTCATGCCGTAAGGAAGGAGATTCAAGTCCTCCGGGCGCGACCTTAAAACGAAGCTCGACATCAACACCACGAACATGAGTCCGCCGAGCGCGAAGAGGGCGTTTCTCACGCCGAAGTCGCTTATGAGCCATGCAGTCAGGGGATTGGTTATGAGCCCGCTGAGCGGTACGCCCGTAGTGATGATTCCAATTGCCAGCGGGCGCTTGCTGACAAACCACCTGCTCACGAGAGCGACGCAGGTGATGTATAACACGGCGTCGCCGACGCCGACCATGAGGCCGTAGGAGAGATACAGCTGCCAGCTCGTAGTCGATAGCCCCGCGAATATCATGCCGAGCGCGGCGATCGATCCCCCGCCGAGGACGACGGCCCTCGGATCGAATTTGTCTATGAGCCTTCCGGCGAGTATGAACGCCGGGGCCTGCACGAGCGATCTGAAGGAAAAAATCGACGAGCCGGTCGCGCGCGAGAATCCGAAGTCTTCGTTCAGATAAGGCAGCAAGACTCCGAAGGAATACAGCAGCATCCCGTCGAGAATTATTATCAGGAGGGAGGCCGCTACTATATACCAGCCGTAGAATATCTTTTTACCGAACATGAGAACTACCGTTAACCCTGGACGGGCTTCTCCCTCTTCGTAGTTGCGTGGCTCTTTCGGCCTCCTTACCGGCTGAGGCCTTTAAGGGGGGTAATGATACCTGAAAACGGAATTAAACCAGAGCCGTGGGGCGATTCAGGGGATTTGCAGACAGCCGTTTCCCGGCCCCTATCCCTGCACCTTGCTTATTTTCGCGTTGATTGCGTTCGCCTGTGTTTCGAACTGCCCGGCCGCGAGCGCCTCCTGCGCTTTTTTCAGGAGCGGCAGATCTTCCTTCGTCCATTCTCCGGCCTCGACAACGGCCGCGATCTGCCCGGCGAAGGCCTCTCGGGTCTTCTGGTTGTGGGCGGTGAGGTCCCAGTTGGATAGGTAAACCCCGAGCACTTGGCCAGCGTCGGCCCTGTCCATATCCGCCGGTATTTTCTCGCCGCCTATGCCTGCCCATTTTACGGCTGCGAGCATGGAATCACCCGCCGGCTCTGCGAAGTATATAAGAAGCCTCGTATCCGTGGCTGCCTTGGGCTCCGCATATGTCGCGCCTAGTATAAGCGGAACGATGTCCGGAGAGAACGGCCCTATCTCACGAAGGCTTTTTCTCGCCGTCATTCTCACATAATCCCTGTTTGCATAAAGCATCCGCGCCACCATTCCCGCCTCTGCCGATGCGCCCGGCCCCATGCTGCCCAGAGATTCGAGGGCAAGCGTGAGCGGGGTGATCTCGGACCTCGTGGCGTCGTCTAAAGTCTCTATATACGACGCCAGGCGCGGGGCCTGCGAAGCCGCATCCGGGCCTATTTCCCCCAGAGCCACGGCAGCCAGGTTCCTGACCTCGGGCTTTTCGTCTCCGAGCATCGACGCTATTCTCTCAGCCCTTATCTTCGGATGGCCGCTAAGCCGGGCGATCGCTCCCACGGCGGCGAGCCTGATCGCGGGCGACTTATCTTCGAGAAGCCCTGAAAGCGTGTCCAGAATCTCTTTTGAGCCCGAGCCTGTTTTGCCCAGAGTCGCTGCCGCCTCGGCGCGGACATTCACATCGGGGTCTTTGAGAAGCTTTGTTACCTTTTGAGTCTCGCCGTCCGCGTACTTCCCCATACCGCCGAGCGCCTTGAGCCCGATAATTCTTATCGCCGGGCTTCGGTCGTCGAGAAGCTTCGCCAGCTCCGGAGCGTATTTCCTCGAAGGCTCGCCCATTTCGCCGAATATATAAAGAACCGAGCTTCTAAATTTCGGGTTATTGTGTTCGAGAAGGGAAATTATTTTTGGCATCTGCCCGTCTAGCTCGTCCCCCATTCCGGCAAGCACCGTCGACGCGGCTACCTGCGACTTTCTGTCCGGGCTTTGCAGCATGTTCACTATTCCGGCCGCCGAATCGCCCAGCGGCACATCCATTCGGCTGAGCGTGGTCAGAGCGCCCCTGCTTACCGTCGTATTCCGGTCCGAAATCAGCTTCTCTATCTTTCCGGCCTCCTTTCGCCCTGCGGCGCCCATGTTCCCGAGAGCCTTGATAGCTGTCAGCCTGACGGCCGGGGAGTCGTCGCCGAGAAGCTCGGCTATCTGCGGCGCGTATTCGCGGGCGTTTCTGCCGATATCGCCGAACGCTTTCATCGTATTAATTTTCGTCTGCTGATTTGCGCTTCGGAGGTATCTGACTATAAGCCCTCCGGTATTGCTTTTAACCTTTCCTATCAGTCCGAGAGCTCTCACCGTGGCGCCGCTAAGTTGAGAGCTCTTGGATTCGAGATATACGGCGACCTGCATGGTCTCCTCGTCAGTAACGTCGCCGATCATTCCGAGCGCCCTTATTGCCTGATTGACGGTGTTCGCGTTCTTATCCTTGAGAAGTTTTGCAATGTCATCGGCATAGGGTTTCGACGAAGAGCCCAGGTCGCCTAGAGCGGATGCGGCGCCCGCTTTCACCTGCTGATTTTCGTCGTTAAGCATTTTGGCTATCTCGGCCGAGTGCTCGACCCCCCCGGCGCCCATCTTTCCGAGGACGCTCATGCCTGTTACCTTATCTTCCGCGCTCCCCTTCCTCATCATG
>JAGVLR010000128.1 GCA_020054175.1 Candidatus Dadabacteria bacterium | reverse complement strand
GGCGATCGAATCCCTCACGATGGACAGGGAAGTCATGCATCTTAGAGACTCGCTCATCCCGAAAATCTCCGAGCTTATTTATTACGGCTTCTGGTACTCCCCCGAGATGAATATGCTGAGAGCCGCCATAGACGAATCCCAGAAGAATGTGACGGGCACTATAAGACTCAAGATCTACAAGGGCAACATAATACTAGCAGGCAGGCGCTCGCCGTACTCGCTTTACAACCCGGCGCTCGCGACATTCGAGGAAGACAGCATATACAACCAGGCCGACGCGACGGGCTTCATAAAGCTGAGTGCTCTCAGGCTCTCGATGCGGAAGCTCCTCGAAGAGAAGAAAAAATAAAACGGTTTCGACATGAAAACCTCGGATTTCGATTATGACCTCCCGGAGGAGAGGATAGCAGTCCGCCCCCTTCCCGGGAGGCAGGATTCGAGACTCCTCGTTCTAGACAGAGAAAGCGGCTCCATAACGCACCAAAGGTTTCTCGACCTGCCCGGCCTTCTCCGTCCCGGAGACCTGCTCGTCCTTAACGATACACGCGTCATCCCGGCGAGGCTCTACGGCAAAAAGCCGTCCGGAGCCGAGATCGAGGTCCTTCTCGAAGAGAAGATCGGTGACAGAACGTGGAAATGCATCGCGAGGGGTCCAAAACAGAATCTCGAAGTAGACTTCGGAATGGGTCTATCGGGCACGCTCGCGAAGTCCGGCGATGACGCGTGGCAGATCGAGTTTAACGACGATGTCCGCGGGCATCTGGACTCCCTCGGCCATATGCCGCTCCCGCCCTACATAAAGCGGATGGCCGACGAGGGAGACAGGACGACTTATCAGACCGTATATGCCGAGAGGGAGGGGGCAATCGCCGCCCCGACGGCGGGCCTTCATTTCACCGAGCGGCTTTTATCGGAAATAGAAGGGAAGGGCGTAGGCGTCGCCCGCGTAACTCTACACGTCGGCGCGGGCACTTTCCTTCCGGTCAAGTCCGAGAACATCGAAGAGCACCGCATTCATTCGGAATGGAGAGAAGTGTCGCCCGAAACGGCGAAGATGGTGAACGATACGAAATCGCGCGGCGGGCGCATAGTAGCCGTCGGCACGACGGTCCTCCGGTCCCTCGAATCGGCCGCCGGGGAAGACGGCACAGTCTCGGCTGTCAAAGGCCGAACGGACCTCTTCGTATACCCGGGCTACAAGTTTCGAGTGACGGACGCTCTCGTCACGAACTTTCACATGCCGCGCTCGACGCTGCTCATGCTGGTTTCGGCTTTCGCCGGACGAGAGCTTATACTTAAATCGTACGGCGTCGCACTCGATAGCGGCTACAGGTTCCTCAGCTACGGCGACGCGATGTTTATAATCTGAAACGGGAGAATACATTGCAGGTAGAAATCGAAAGCATAGCGTTCGGCGGCAGCGGGGTCGCAAGGGAAGGCGGGAAGGTGATCTTCGTAAAGGGAGGCGTCCCGCGCGACGTGCTAGAAGTCAGGATTATCAAGGATAAGGGGAGCTACGCAGAGGCCATAATCGAAAACATCATAACGCCTTCGCCCGAAAGGGTGGAGCCTGCGTGCGAAGTCTTCGGCACCTGCGGCGGATGCCAGCTCCAGAATCTTCGCTACGATGCCCAGCTCAGGGAAAAAGAAAATATGCTCCGGGAGACGCTCCGGAGAACGGGCGGATTCGACGATTTATCCGTCGAGCCCATATTCCCCTCGAAGGACGAATATGCTTACCGTACACGCGTCAGGCTGGCCGCGTGGTATTACGCCGGCAGGTGGCACATAGGGTATAACATCGGCGGCACGCGCAGAAAGGTCGGGATAACCTCCTGCCCCATATCCGACGGACCGGTAAACGGGGCCATAGGCAGGATCGCCTCCGTTTTGTCCTCGTTCGACAGGCCGGAATTCCCTTTAGAATTCGTGCAAATATCCTCCTCCGCCGCCGCCGCATATATATCCCTCGTCGCCGGATCCGGTAAACAGCCCGGCGCGCTTAACGTCCTCGCGAAGCATCTCGGAAGGTTCCCCGAAACGGAAAAGGTCTCCATAAGGGGAAGATCGGAAGCAGAGTTCGAATTCGAGCTTACGGGGATGAAGTTCCTGGCGAACCCGTCCGTGTTTACGCAGTCGAATCCGGGTGTCAACGAAGCGATTGTCCGCACCGTGCTCGAATGGGCCGCCCCTGCGGAAGGTATCAGCGTCCTCGACCTCTACTCCGGCATAGGCAACTTCTCCATACCGCTCGCGAGGTCGGCGCGGAAGGTGGTGTCTGTCGAGATAAACCAATTCTCGGCGGCGCTCGCCCGGAAGAACGCCGGGATAAACGGCGTCAAAAATGTCTCATTTTTGACTGCTCCCTCCGGCGAAGCGGTAAACGAGCTCGTCCAAAAGGGAGAAAAGTTCGATCTTATAGTTCTCGACCCGCCGAGGGAAGGGGCTAAGGAAATTCTCGAAGGTATAGCGGCGCTCTCTACGGGGAAAATAATATACGTCTCGTGCGATCCGGTAACACTGTCGCGCGACCTCAAACGTCTAAAAGAGCTTGGCTGGGGCCCCCGGCGCATAAGGCCGTTCGACATGTTCCCCCAGACGTATCACGTGGAATCGGTTTCGCTGCTCTCAAGACTCTGAGGCGGGGATTAATGCCGCAGCGCCCTGGGCTTCAGGCTGCACCCGGGGATTCTTCCCGGGCTACCGGTAATGTCACGCCCGTTCCAGACGGCGTTCGCCCCTATAGGCGGAGCTGATTATGTCGTGAAGCTCGAATGCCAGGTCTTTTCTGGAATTCGATGAAGACGCGTCCACGGGATCGAGGATCTTGAGCTCGGCGTCTATGGATTTGACGGTCAGAAGGGTGTCGGCATGCGTGAAGAATTCCATGTCGCCGTAATAATAGACGAGGTCTCTGTTATGGCGCCCGACTTCTTCCCCGTTTATTTTTGTGTACCTGATGCAGACGGGCAATATTTCCACCCCGGCTTTTTGCGCGACGCTTAGAAGAGGGACTTTAAAGGACAGCACCTGTTCTCCGTTGGACGTGGTCCCTTCGGGAAACAGCACGACGTTCAGGCCCATTTTGAGTATATCTACTATGGATTCGATTTCCGACCGCAGGTTGGTTCTGTTCCTCCTTTCCACAAAGAACCCGCCGCTGAGCTCGGTGGCCCTGCCCAGGAGGAAAGTTTCCTTTACCTCGTCGACGCTTGCTATAAAGCAGGCCGGAAACTCCGAAAACAAAAGGAATATATCGAGATAGGACAGATGGTTTGACAGTATTAAATAAGTTTTCTCTTTGGAATAACCGCTTCCGCTTTTATCGATGCGGACCGTGACTCCGAAGTTTTTCTTCATGAGCTTCGAGAAAAAAGATGTCAGCCTCATGCAAGTGTGGAGCATCTTTTTTCTGTCGCGGAGGATCTTCCTGGCTACCGTGGTGCTGATCAGAAATGACGAGACTATGCCAAAGAAAAAGAATTTCTTTAAGAGCTTTTTAATCGTTTGCTCCCTTGTACCTCTTTTCAAATGATTTTGAAAGGAGCTCGAGGTCGAGCACGGTGAAGAAATCGGCGCACTTGAACTTCATGTCGATTGCGGGCTCGCCGCATATGACGGACCCCGCCTTGAGATAGCTCTTTAAAAGGGGAGGTATGAATTCCTCTATGGATTCGGTCTTTATGCCGAACTTGTCGAAGGCACTTATGTAATGGTCGAGCTCCTTTATCCTGTGTTTTTCCTTCGGGAAAACCCTGAAATCCTCAGGCGACAGGTAAAGCTCCTTTATATACTTATAGATAAGGCTTATCTCGACAGGGTTCGTCGTCCCTATGCTCGAACAGCCGAACAGGTACTTCGCTTTTATGGCTCTGAAGTATTCCGTAAGCCCCTTCCAGAGCAGGGCTATGCCGGTGCCGTTCCTGTAGTCTTTGTGAACGCAGGCCCTTCCGAGCTCAAGCTTTATGCCAGTGGCGTTTTTCACCTGCTCGATGTCGAACTCCGATTCCGAATAGAACTTGTCAGAAAACGTGGACGATATGAACCTGTATGTCCCGATGACCATGTTCTGCTTTTTCTCGAGTATTATGAGATGGTCGCAGATGGAGTCGAACTTGTCTATGTCTGTTCTGCTGAAGTTGTCCTTGTTAAGCGTCTCCCTGTAGAAAACCTCGTATCTCAGGTCGAGAGCCTGCTCCAGCTCGAACATGTTTTCGACCGTTTTTATTACGAAGCGGTTACTCTCTATATAAAGGGGGACTTTAGGCCGGAACTGCCGCAGCTTCCACTTGAACGCGCTCCTCAGCACATTCGAGCCTGTGACAGTATTCTTCAACGACGTGACTTTTTTCGTCATGGGATTATTTTCTCCGGTAGCCTTTCTAACAGTTAAATAACATCCAATTATTTAGTTTCAGCTAATCAGCGGTTAATCCACCGTTTACGAATCGTATCCATTATATC
>JAGVLR010000080.1 GCA_020054175.1 Candidatus Dadabacteria bacterium | reverse complement strand
CGACATAGGCATAGCCGGCGGGCGGGGGAAGGGAATGCTCTATAAAGACGGCAAGCTCGTGCGCTCCTTCAAGGAAGGGGATATCGTGGACGAGCTCGTGAAAGAGCTCGAAACCTTTTCTGTTCCGGCTGAGTGAGTTAATCAACCATTCCTTAATATTTTCAATCTGAATTCCAATTGTTTCTCTTTGCTGTCATTTCGAGCGCATGCGAGAAATCTATCCTTTCAGTCTGTCGTCCTGAACTTGATTCAGGATCTGAGTCTTTAAAAGATTTAAGTGCTAAAGGTTTCTACTTTTCCTTGATGAAAAGTAGCAAAAATCACGGGACGGGGAAAAATTGTGCTAAAAATCATCGCGTCTTCGCTAAATCTTTCACCCACCCCATCCCCGGCAAGATTTTTAACGCTCATCCGCTCAATTTTTTTAACGCCAATTTTTACGTCCCGGAAGTGTATTGCTTCGCTGCCGCCGCCGCTCGCAATATTTATTGAGTAGGAAGCAGCGACGAAGCAATCTCGCTTTCTCATTCCCCAAATCCTAAAAATTCGCCCATACCCAACACAGCGCGCCTCGTTTACACTTTTTAATATGAGACGGATTATAGGCTGGGGAGGGGTTTTCGGTGAGTAGCGAAAGCGTGACGATAAAGGGCAGGGGCTCGGCGGAAAACCCCGCAAACAGATTCGAGAAGATAGAGTTCACGCCGTCCGAAGACGAGATAGCGGAGGGGCTTTCCCCGAAGACGATATTCTATAAAGACGCGACGAAGTCCATCATCTCCTACAACGACAGCCCGGACGTCGGATTCAACGCCGGCATAAACCCCTACAGGGGCTGCGAGCACGGGTGCATCTACTGCTACGCGAGGCCGACGCACGAGTATTTCGGACTTTCGCTCGGGCTCGACTTCGAGACGAAGATATTAGTCAAAGAAGACGCCCCGGCGCTCCTCCGAAAGGAGCTTTCTGCGAAAAAATACGTCCCCGAGACAATAGTCGTAAGCGGGAATACGGATTGTTATCAGCCCGCCGAGAGGCGGTTCGGGCTGACACGGGCATGCCTCGAAGTCCTTCTCGAATTCAGGAATCCCGCGGGGATAATCACGAAGAACTACCTCGTCACGCGCGATATAGACCTTCTGAAGCAATTTGCCGAGTGGGACGGCATAATGGTCGCAGTATCCGTCACGTCGCTCGACCCGGAGATAAAGAGGGTCATGGAGCCGCGCACTTCGGAGCCTCGCTTAAGGCTCCGCGCCATAGAAGAGCTCTCGAAGGCGGGAGTTCCCGTAATCGTCATGGTCGCTCCAGTTGTCCCGGGCCTCACGGATCACGAAATTCCTGCGATCATAAAGAGCGCGGCTGACGCCGGGGCGGTGAGCGCGGGATTCGTCATGCTGAGGCTTCCCTACGGCGTCTCGGATATATTTGAGGCATGGCTGGGGAGGCATTTCCCCGACAGAAAGGACAAGGTGCTTAATCGCATTCGCGCGATGCGCGGCAGGAAGCTCAACAGCCCCGATTTTCACAGCCGGATGCGCGGCGAGGGCATATATGCCGAGCAGGCAAGGGATATGTTTACTCTCGCATGTAAAAAAGCCGGGTTCGATAGCGAAAGGATAAGACTCTCGACCGAGCATTTCAGGAAGCCTGACGGACCGCAGCTCGAGCTCTTTAAGCCCTAGCGCCATGCCCTACCTTCAGCTCCTGAACCAGGGACATTTATAAGGCCCCCGGTATCAGCGCTGGCTGAAGGGCACAGCGGTTACGATATCTATTCTCACTTCCTGCGGAATGGCGTTCAGGTATCCCGCCTTTATCTTCCTGAAAGTCTTTTTGCTGTCACCCGGTAGAACCTCGTTTATAACCGCCCGGTTCGAGTACATAGGCGCCTCCGAACCGAAAGAGTAGAATTCGATTATAAGCTCTATCCGCGTGTAGGTGATGGTGCTTATGTTCCTGAGCGTGATTTCGTCTATCATGCCTATGGTGCCTGTGACGCCGCCGCCCCATTTGAAATTCTCGACGACGATGTCTTCGGCAGGTATCGGCACCTCTTCTTCGTACTCGTATTCTTCGTCCCCGGTCTCTTCCTCTTCGGCGGTCGTCGTCTCTTCTTCCTCGCTTGAGGCAGTCTCCTCCGCCGTTTCGCCGGTTGCCGGTGCGCTTCCAGGTTCCCCGGCCGCGACTTCCGGCGCCGGGCTTTCTTCAGGAGGCGCTATGCCCTGTTCCTCGGCAAGCTTTCTCTTGTATCTTTCGGAGAGTGAAAGGCTCTTGTCATCGCTGGAGGACCCGGTGCCCGCAGCCTCTTCGGTTGTAGGCGCTGTCCCGTCCGCCGGGGCGGTTTTCTTTTTCTTCTTGCGAACCGCTTTCTTCCCTTCTTTCTTCGCTGTTTTAATCTTTACTTCTTTCTCGGAAATCGGCTTCGCACTCATGACGCTTATGTCTTCCGTCTTGGCGTCCGGGTGCCTGAATCCCATATTAATATTGTAGAAAGTCTTCTCGCTCTTGGCGGGGAGGACGTCGTGGATAACGGCCCTGCTCGTAAATCCCCTTACGCCGACTTTCGGCCCGGCGATGCCGAGATAGTCGACCCTGATTTTTATATCCTTCCAGTTCTCTGAGCTCTTGTTGACGAGTGTTATCTGTTTTAATATGCCTTCCGTGCCGTACTGACCGCCGCTCCATTCCCAGTTCTTGACGAGTATCAGGTCCTTCGCCTGTGTCGGGGTGCCTTTTTCGATGATGTCGGCGTTCGCGACCCTTGCAACGGAATTCTGAAGCTCGGCGCTCATTATGCCGAAGTTGAGGTTATAGAATGTCTTTTCGGTCCCCGCCGGGAGAACGTCTCTTATTGTCGCCCTCATCGAGCCCAGGGGAATGTCGTTGCGCGTGTAAAAGTCGACTTCAATGTCGATGTTGTGAAAATCCGATTTGCCCTTGTTCTGGAGGGTTATCTCCTTCATGATGCCGGGCCTGCCCATGCCTGCGGAGGCCCACTTGTAATCCTTAACGACAATGACGTTCTTTCCGGATTCCAGTTTGGGCTCGGCGGCGCGGGCCGGGAGCGAAGAACATATGAAAACAATTTGAAGTATGGCGAGCGTAAAAAAGGCGTTCCTGGCTACCGCGCTGAATGAAGCGCTTACTTTCTTTACTGGCATGAGGCGCATTGTTTCTCCTTCTTCCTCTTTCGAACCCCGCGTCGGGATTAGCATAAGATTATACATAATCGGAGTCGAAATAGTAGCGTATAAAGTAAGGATAATACCGCTTTTACGGCGCGTGGGATTATATGTTCGGAGACGGCCCGGGCGGGG
>JAGVLR010000045.1 GCA_020054175.1 Candidatus Dadabacteria bacterium | reverse complement strand
GGTTATGTTGCTTCCGAGCTGTACTGGATGAGCTTTGGTGCCGTCAGTCAGAGGCGTCCGAATGCTTACTTGTTCGCATTCGTTCCCCAAGGGGAGAGGGTAGAGTATTAGGTCAGATTTTTGATGTTCATCCACTCGATTGTCTCGACATAGCAAGGAAGGTGATTCAAATGAAGGGACGCACGAACGGCGCTTTGAATTCCAAGCCATCCTACGTCGGATTCCTGCGGACGTTGTGTCCGCCCAATTTTTACGTCCCGGAAAGATATTACTTCGCCGCGCTGGCGGCTTGCAATACTATGATTCTCATAGCGAGATACGTAATTCTGAAGCAACAGCCGCACGCCTGCTCATAATAACCCCGACGTTGCTACGTCGATTGCCAGCGGCGGCGCGCTGCTAGAGCCAGCGTCGGACGCGGGATTTGTAGGCGGTGTATTGGGCGCCGAACTTCTTTTCGAGGTAGGACTCTTCGCGGAGTATGACGCCTTTTTGAATGACTGCGACGAATATCGGGACGGCGATAAGGAGCCAGAGATTATTAAGTAAAAATGCGCCGACCGCGATCATGAGGACCATCGAGAGATACATCGGATTACGCGTGACGGAGTAGATGCTGCCCGTGATCAGAGCCGTCGCGGGTTTGCGCACGTCGATATTCGTGCCTGCCTTGCCCATTTCTCTCATGGCGAGGGCTGTGATGAAAAACGGCAGAACGGCGAGAACTGCGCCGGTTACGTAGCGCGCGTTTCCGCTTACGAAGGGGAGGGGGTAGAACTGGTTCGCGAGGAGGCCCACGGCGATGAAGCCGAGGAGAATAAGCGGCGGGAGCGCGATGACATCCGGGTGATCTGTTTCGGGCGAGCCGGGCCCGGGGGCGTCGTTATTCATCTTCCGTTTTCACGGGGGGCTTATCCTTTTCGGAGTCGCTGCCCCACGATTCCTTATATATATGCTTTCCGCCGCGCCCTTTCATGATTATCGCCGAGAGTGCCTTCCGCTCGTCCTGGTCGAGATTGAGGGCGAGATTGCGCGCCGTGTCGGCGAACTCGCTTCCGAGCCGGGCCATGAGAGTATGGAGCTCGGCGACCTTCCGGTCGTAAAGCGCAGGGTCGAACTCCGGCGCGGAGAGAACCTCCACGATCTCCTTACGCTTCACGCGTATCTCCTTTTTCGTCGCTTTGGTCTTCTCACGGAGAGACTCTATGGACTGTGTTACGAGGACCTGCTTGTCCTTGGGGAACTCTTTTATGAGCTCTTCCAGATCCTGATGCGTCGAGACTTTCATCTTGAAACCATAGGAGTACGTGCCTATGACTACTCCGGCGAAGAGAATGTTCAGAATGATCGAGAGCGCGAAAAGTATCTTGACGGTTTTACTCATAAATCCCCTCATCGTAGAAGAGAACGCCGGCGAGCTGAACGGGCTCGTCGTTATTGGATTCGGAGTAGTTGGCGAGGACATATCCGGCCGCTATGCCGACGACGAGGAGAAGGGGCAGCGCGAAACGGGGCACGAACAGCGGAATGCCCGAGAAAAGGCCCGCGAGAAACCCGGGGCTGCGTTCCGGTGACCGACGCTTCGCGCCTGACGCCACCGAGATGATGCGGGCTTCGAGACCGGGCGAAGGCTCTTCGATCGCGCTTCCGGAGAGGAGCGCTTCGAAGCGGAATTCGTCTTCGAGAACGAGCGCAAGCTCGGGCGACAATTCTACGGCGGACGCAGCGCTTTCTCTTGCGCCTTCGGGCCACGTGCCGATGTCCGCGCCGTAAATGTCGATGTATTCGAGGAATCGATTCTTATCCATGGCGAGCCTCTTTGTGCCGGAAAATTCCAAGCTTCGTCCTTAGCGAGCCTTTCGCGCGCATGAGCAGCGATTCGAGCGCCTTAACGCTTATGCCCATTATGTCGGCCGCCTCCCTGTTTGTCACGCCTTCGTAAAAACAGAGTGCGAGCGCGAGACGCTGAGAGCTCGGAAGGGTCGAAACGTGAGCGTCGATGTGTTCCTTCGTCCGCTTTATCTCGATTATCTCTTCCGCGGTGCCCCCGGGGGCCGGCGGGTCGAATCCGTCTTCGAGCGGCAGCGGCGCGTGTTTTCGCTTTTTGTCGATGCACGCGTTCGCCACAATTCTGTAAAACCAAGTCGTGAATTTCGACTTTTTGCCTTCGTCCCAGCTCGCGGGTTTTGTCCAGACGGCGAGGAAAGATTCCTGCACGATATCCTCCGCCTCCTCCCTGTTAGACGTCATCCTGTAGGCTAGCCTGTAGAACCTCGGCGTGTGCCGCGCGACGAGCTCGGAGAAACAGTCTTTGTTACCTTCCCGTACCCCCGTCATGAGCTCTTCGTCGGTGCGCGCTGCAGTCTCACGCGTCATGGTGAATCCGGCTTTCGGGTCTTCAGTTTCACCTGTTACAGGATACCACCGGAACGGACGGCTGAGAACGGTGTATCGAGTGTTCATGGCCGCCCGTTCACAAGTGGGATGTATAAAGGGGTATGCTCTTTACCGCCGCCGATTTACTGGGCCTCTGCCGGCACAGTTTCCTGGTCCTTCTTCATCTGATCGACAGTGTCTTTAATCTTTTCCTTGGAGCCGGTCTTGTCATACTTGCGGCCGTGATGCTTCTTGAACTTCGCCTGCATGGCGTCGGCGAGAATCTGCCTCTCCTGCTGCGTCAGCTGAGGGGCGACTTCGGCTATGGCGTTTGTGAAGGTCTGATAGCGCTGCGCCATGAGGTTCTGGAGCTCGTCGGTCGCGGCTTTGTAAGCGG